>JBJFBU010000044.1:0-21577 GCA_051888595.1 Candidatus Gastranaerophilaceae bacterium
TAAAGAAAGGCACAAAAAATGGCAAAGACAATTGGTATTGACTTAGGTACAACAAACTCAGTAGTTGCTGTTATGGAAGGTGGTAAACCAACCGTAATCGCTAACGCAGAAGGTACAAGAACAACTCCTTCTATCGTAGGTTTTTCAAAAACTGGTGAAAGACTAGTTGGTCAATTAGCAAAAAGACAAGCTATCTTAAACCCTGATAAAACTATCGCTTCTATCAAAAGACATATGGGCGAAGATTACAAAAAAAATATTGATGGCAAAGATTATACTCCACAAGAAATTTCAGCAATGATTTTAAGAAAATTAGCTGATGATGCTTCAAACTATTTAGGAGAAAAAGTTACATCTGCAGTAATCACAGTTCCTGCATACTTTAATGATGCTCAACGTCAAGCTACAAAGGATGCTGGTAAAATTGCTGGTTTAGATGTACTTCGTATCGTAAATGAACCGACTGCAGCAGCTTTAGCTTATGGTCTTGAAAAAGATAAAGCTGAAAAAGTTTTAGTATTCGACTTAGGTGGTGGTACATTCGATGTATCTATCCTTGAAATTGGTGATGGTGTTCACGAAGTTCTTTCAACATCTGGTGATACTCACTTAGGTGGTGACGATTTTGATGAAAAAGTTATGGATTGGATTTGTGAAGAATTTAAGAAAACAGAAGGTATTGACTTACACAATGATAAACAAGCTATGCAACGTATTAAAGAAGCTGCTGAAAAAGCTAAATGTGAATTGTCTTCTGTTGTTGAAACTAACATTAACTTACCATTCATTACAGCTGATGCTAATGGTCCTAAACACTTAGACTTATCTCTAACTCGTGCAAAATTTGAAGACTTATGCCACGATTTATTGGAAAGATGTAAAAAACCAGTTGAACAAGCTATTCAAGATGCTGGTATTTCTAAAGGCGAAATCAACGAAGTTGTATTAGTTGGTGGTTCTAGCCGTATCCCAGCTGTTCAACAATTAGTAAAAGATTATACTGGTAAAGAACCTAACCAATCTGTAAACCCTGATGAAGTTGTTGCAGTTGGTGCTGCTATCCAAGCTGGTGTACTTGCTGGTGAAGTTAAAGATATCGTATTGTTAGATGTAACTCCATTAACATTGGGTATTGAAACTTTAGGTGGTGTTATGACTGCACTTGTTCCTAGAAACACTACAATCCCTGTTTCTAAATCTCAAGTGTTCTCAACTGCTGAAAACAACCAAACAGCGGTAGATATTCAAGTTTTACAAGGTGAAAGACCTATGGCTAAAGATAACAAATCTTTAGGTATGTTTAGACTTGAAGGTATTGCTCCTGCTATGCGTGGTATTCCACAAATTGAAGTTACTTTTGATATCGATGCTAACGGTATCGTAAATGTTTCTGCTAAAGATAAAGCTACTAACAAAGAACAAAAAATTACTATCACTAACTCTTCTAACCTTTCTGAAGAAGATATTGATAAAATGGTTAAAGAAGCTGAGTCTAACGCAGCAGAAGATAAGAAAAAGAAAGAAGAAGCTGAAATTAAAAACAATGCTAATTCATTAATCGCTTCAGCTGAAAGAATTACTAAAGACTTTGAAGGTAAAATCGACAAAGCTGATGAAGACAAATTAAACGAACAAAAAGATAGCTTGAAAAAAGCTTTAGATGAAAATAAATCTGCTGATGAAGTTAAAAAATTATCAGATGAATTACAACAAACTATGTTTAGTATTTCTCAAAAAGCTTATGAAGCTGTTCAAAAAGATGAAAGTGCAAACGCAGGTTCTTCTGAATCAGCAAGTGCAGATTCTTCTGACAACAAAGGCGATGATGATGTTATCGATGCTGAATATACTAAAGAATAATCAAATTTTAGATAACATTTAATATACTTTTAAGTGTCGGTTGGCAAATGCCAACCGACACTTAAGTTTATAACTATTAATTTTTCACAGAATATGTTACGTTATTTGTTCAAATGAACATATTTTGCTTTTTTAACACCATCAATTTTATTAATTTTTTCAATTGAATTTTTATCTACTGCTGAGCCTGTTGAAATAATCATCATAGATAAATCATTTTTTTCATTTGGAGCTACAGTCATATTGTTAATATTTATACCGTTTTCACCTATTACTGTTGCAACTTTTGCAATCATTGACGGTTTATTGTCATGTGGAACAACAAGAACATGTTCTTCTGGAGCAATACTCAAATTGTAATCATTCATTTTAACAATTCGTTTTATATCTTTAGCAATTAAAGCACCAGAAACAGTAGCACAATCTTTATCTGTTGTTACTGAAACAGAAATTGAGCCTATATAATCACCTGTTGTTTCTGATTTTGTTGTAACAACTTCTATCCCTTTATTTTTTGCAATAACAGGAGCATTCACAAAGTTTACTGCCTGCATTGATGCAGAAAATACACCTTTAAGCACTGCTGTTTTTAGAGGTGAAACATCTAGAGTAGAAAGATTACCTTTAAAATCAATTTTTATAGATTTTAAATTTCCTTCAACAAGCTGTTCTGCAAATTCTCCAACATTTTGTGCCAACAACATATAATCTTTTACCGGTTCTAAAATTGCAGGTTTTAAAGATGGAATATTAACAGCACTTGTTGCAGAACCACCTGACAACACTTCTTTAATCTGAGTTGCAACATCCAATGCTACATTAATTTGTGCTTCTGTTGTACTTGCACCCAAATGAGGAGTCATTAACAAGTTTTTGTCACAACCATATAGTGGCGATGTCGTAATGTCTTTTTCATCATTAAATACATCAATTGCAGCTGATGCAACTTGACCATTATCAAGTGCTTCTCTCAAATCCGCCTCATTTATAATACCACCTCTTGCACAATTTATAAGTCTTACACCTTTTTTCATTTTTGCAATTGTATTTTTATTTATCAAATCAATTGTTTCTTTATTTTTTGGAACGTGAACTGTAATGAAATCACAAGCACCCCAGAAATTTTCTAAGTCAGAAACATAATCAGCACCTAACGATTTTACAACATCTTCCGATGTATAAGGGTCATACACCACAACCTTCATTCCTAATGCAAGTGCTACTTTTGCAACGTGAGAACCGATTTTACCCAAACCAATAATTCCTAACGTTTTTCCAAAAACTTCTACACCTGTAAATTTAGCTCTATCCCAACGACCTTCCTTTGTTGATTTACAAGCATCTGGAATGTTTCTAACCATAGAAAGCATAAGTGCAACTGTGTGCTCTGCTGCAGCGTTTGTATTGCCATCAGGAGAATTTACAACAATTATACCTTTTTGAGTTGCTGCATCTACATCAATATTATCAACACCAACACCAGCTCTACCAATAATTTTTAGGTGTGTTGCTGAATCAATTATTTTTTTTGTAATTTTTGATGCACTTCTAATCATTACAGCATCATATTTATCAATGTTTTCAACATATTCATCTTCAGTCATCGTTGGCAAAACATCAACTTCTGCAACTTGTGAAATAATTTCACGAGCCATATCATTACATTTATCTGTAACCAAAACTTTCATAAAATCTCCTATTCATGCGACAAAAACCTGAATAAAATTCAGGTTTAGTCAATATTAAAAATATTTACTCTATTTAAAAGGCTTTGTTTGATTTAATTTTAATCTCAAATCTCTAAATCTTGCAATATCTTCTTGAGCCTTTGCAGATTCTTTAAATACAGCTTGTGCAGATGGATGTACCATCAAAACATAGTCCATGTGAATTTCTAAGAAATTATATCTTCGTGGAGCTTGAGAAGAATTTCTAGGATAAATTTCTGCATTAGTTACTGCTAAAAATCTACGTTCTCTATCATTTAACAAATCAGTTAATTCACGATTTGTATTTGTATATTTTGAAACATGCACAGTTCCCTTAATATCATGGTCAGCGGTTAAAATGCTTACCTCTATTGGAATTGTATCTGAATTTTTTGCCATATATAAATTCTCCTTGTTAATACTATATTATAACAATAATTAATAATTGTCTAGCTATTTCTTTTTAACCCTTACGCCTTCAACTTCGTGAACTCCTTGAATTACTAAAAACGCTTCTGGATCAATATCTCTAATTAATTTTTTCATTTTTGCAACTTCTAGACGATTTATAACACAATATACAATAATTTTTTCTTGTCCAGAATAGCCACCTTTTGCTTTTAAATATGTTACACTTATGTCTAAATCTCTTATAATTGCATCACCAATTTCTTTTGGATGATTAGAAATAATTTGTGCAGATTTTGAACTATTTAAACCTTCCAAAACAACATCTATAACCTTGTAGACAATAAAATATGTCAAGATTGAATACATTGCACTGTCCCAACCATACAATGTACCCGCTGCTGTGTAAATAAAAACATTAAAAAACATTATAATTTCACCAACAGAAAAACCAAAACGCTTTGCTAATCTTATTGCCAAAATTTCTGTACCATCTAAAGCCCCGTCATTTCTAAGGATAAGCCCAACACCTGTACCCAAAATAATACCACCGAAAACAGTTGCTAACAAAGGTACTTCTGTAACTTTATAACCAGATAAAAGATTTAAAAATAATGCCAGCATCATTATGCCATAGAAAACATTAAAGACAAATTTTTTACCCATTTTTTGCAAAGCTAAGTAAATAAATGGAATGTTAAATATAACAATTATCAAACCTAAATTCCATTTTGTAATATAACTTGTCATCATTGACAAACCGATTACACCACCGTCAATAATATCGTTTGGAAGTAAAAAGCATTCCAATGCAAATGCTGCAATTAACGCACCAAATGTTATAAACAAAAGCGATATTACAGATTCTTTTAGAATTTGCCTTTTAGATTTTACTACAACTTTTTTGGGTTTTTTTTTAAAAAATATCGTCATTTATTTTCATGTCCATTCTTTTTTATTGTAATTAAATTATCAATTTTAAATATTGTCTTTTTATCTGCTTGTTCAATTTCTTTTTTCAACCCTAAAATTGTTTCCAAATCTACTTTTAATGTAGCCAAATCTTCATATTTTTTAAGTGTTCCACCTAAAGAAATAGACACATCCCCTGTTTCTTCTGAAACAACCAAACAAGCTGAATCACTTACTTCTGTTACTCCAATGGCTGCCCTATGGCGTGTTCCATACTTCCAACTAAGTTTTGGATCTTCAGTTAAAGGTAACAAAACTCCAGCAGAATGAATTTTATAATCTTTTATAACCATTGCACCGTCATGAAGAGGTGTGTTTGGATGGAATATTGTAAGAATTAATTCTGTTGAAATGTACGCATCAATCTTTGTTCCAACATCAAAATACGAAGAAGCATCAATCGAATTTTGAAAAACGATTAATGCACCAACTTTGTTTTTTGATAAATATTTTACAGCTTCTATCAACTCTTTTAATACATCAACTTCTGTTTCTTTTTTTGTATGAGAACTTGATATAAGCTCATTGAAAAATCCTCCTTGCCCTAAATAACCTAAAAATCGTCTTAATTCTGGCTGGAAGATTACAATCAAACTCAATGAAATTACAGAAACCAAAGCCTTTAAGAACATTCCCAAAATAATTAAATCAATCTTTATGAGAATTTCCGAAAAAGCCCAAGTTAGAGCCAAAAATAATATTCCCTTTACTAACTTTTCAACTTGCGTGTTTTTTATAACTTTGCGATATACCGCAAACAAAAATGCTAAAATAATAAGAACTTCTATGACATTAGTCCAATTTAAAGACCAGTGAGGCATACTTATTTGTTTTTGTATTGATAATAAAATTTCACTTATCATATTATTTTAGCCTATTGGGAATAACATCATTTCTAATCAAATCCTCAAATGATTCTCTCTTTATTATAATATCAGAAACACCAGAATTTACAAGTACCATAGCTAGTTTTCGTGTTCTATTATAGCTGCTTGCCATCGAATAATTATATGCACCTGTATTATACACACAAAGTACATCTCCATATTCTATTTCAGGTAAACTTATTTCGTTTATTAAGATATCACCAGATTCACAATATCTACCTGCAATTGTGACTTTTTGCAAATTTGTACCTTCAGGTTTATTAACAATCTGTGCAGTATACTCAGCTTGATACAAACTTGGTCTTGGATTATCAGCCATTCCCCCATCTACTGCCACATATTTCCTATCAAACATTGGTAAGTCTTTTTGTGAACCCACTGTATACAAAGTTACGCCACTTGTTGATATTATACTTCTACCCGGTTCTAAGTATATTTTTGGATATTCAAAACTGAATTTATCACAAGCATTTTTTATTGAGTCAATTATTACATCAGCCATTTCATAAGTTGATGGAGGCTCATCTTTTTCAGTATATTTTACACCTAATCCACCACCTACATTCATTTCGTTTAAGTCTAAACCATGTGTATTTTTTATTCTTGCAAGCTCTCTTATCAAAATTTCAATCTCATCATGATAAACCTTAGTTTCAAATATTTGTGAGCCAATATGAGCATGCAAACCTTTCAAATTCAAACTTGGGTGTTCATTTTTAATCTCTTCAACCACACTATCAATTTGTGTCAAGTCAAAACCAAATTTTGAATCTAAATGACCTGTCTGAATGTATTCATGCGTGTGACATTCAATCCCTGGAGTAATTCTCAAAAGAATATCAACAACTTTGTTATAACTTTTCGCAATTTCATCCAATAATGTCAGTTCTAACATATTATCTACAGAAATACGACCCACTCCAAGTTCTACAGCCATTTTTAATTCGTCAGGAGTTTTATTATTACCATTAAATAGTACTTTTTGCATATCTATTCCAGCCTTATAAACTGTATAGATCTCACCGCCAGATACTACATCAAAACCAAAATTTTCACTTGAAAGAATTTTTGCTATTGCACTTGTACACAAAGCTTTTGATGCATACATAAAATTAATTTTTTCATAACTGCTAAAAGCCTTCTTATAATCATTACAAACAGCTCTTAACGTTTGTTCGTCTATCACATATAGCGGAGTACCATATTTATCTGCAAGTTCTAACAAATCACATCCACCAATTTCAATATTTCCTTTTCCATTAATGTTTGTTGTTATTGGTTTTATTGATTGATTTGCACTTTTCATAATTTCTCCTTTTAGTCCATTTTAAATTATCTAAACTTAAATTGCAATAAACTTATATTAAGTTTTTGTAATAATTTTTTATACTTTTTTGATTTAAAGTTTGTGATTTTGTATAATAAAGTAGAAAAATTGGAGGATTTATGACAAAAACAAAGATTGCAATTGGTTCTGACCACGGTGGATTTCACTTAAAATCAACTATTATAACTTATTTGGAACAAACAGGTTATGAAGTTATTGATTATGGTACACATTCAACAGAATCTTGCGATTATCCAGTATACGCAAAAGCAGTAGCTAAAAGTGTTGCTAATGGTGAAACTGAAAAAGGTATTTTAGTTTGTGGTTCTGGCATTGGTGTTTCAATCGCTGCAAATAAAGTTAAAGGTATTAGAGCAGCATTATGCCACGAAGCATATTCTGCAATGCTTTCAAGACTTCATAATAATTCAAATGTTTTGTGTCTTGGTGAAAGAATTACTGGTGAATCTCTAGCCCTAGATATCGTTGGGACTTGGTTAAAGAGTGAATACGAAGGCGGACGTCACCAAAAAAGATTGGATATGTTGGAGTCTTAAATATGACAGATACAATGGATTCAAATAAATTTGCATGTATTGTCGCTAGAGTTTTAGATGACAAACTTGCTAAAAATATTTCTGTTTTAAACATTAGTCAAGTATCATCGTTTGCTGATTATTTTGTAATCTGTTCTGCAGATTCAACTACTCAAGTAAAGGCTTTGACTTCAAATACTAAAGAAAAAATTAAAGATTTATTTCAAAGATTACCAAATGGCGAAGAGAATGATTTGAAAAATCGTTGGAATTTACTTGACTATGGTGATGTTATTGTTCACGTTTTACAAAGAGATGAACGTGAAACTTATGCAATTGAAAAATTCTGGAACAATGCCTTCAGTATTTCCGAAGAAACTTGGAAAGAACAATCTAAAGAATATTCTAAATATAAGGACTAATGTAAACTTTTTGCTAAAAATAAAAATTTACGGTACAATTTAATTATGAGTAATGAAGAAAATAAAGAAATAACACAAGAGGATATACAAAAAAGTATCGAGCACGACTTGAATACTGCTATTATGGCTATGGCTCAAGACCCTGGCAATGCTGACAACTACCATACCTTGGCCAAACTTTATGCAATGGATAATAAATTTGATAAAGTTATTTCAGTGTATGAAAGCTTGTTGAGTATTCATCCTGACGATGTTCAAGCTTTATTAAACCTTGGTAGTATTTGGTTCTTTGATAAAGAATACAAAAAGGCTTTGGAATATTATAATAAAGCGATGGAAGTTGACCCTAAAAATTACCTTGTTTACTTTAATCTTGGTAATACTTATGCTGAAATGAAAAATTTCTCAAAAGCTCTTTACAACTACAATAGAGCAATTGATTTCTATTCAACAAATCCTGAAATTTATAACGCTATCGCATTGTTATATCACGATTATGAAGATTATATCGAATCAAAAGCTTATTATGAAAAAGCCTTATCGCTTGACCCTGACAATTTAACTTCTCATGTTGATTTGGGTAATATTTATTTTAAACTTTTTGATTACAAAAATGCTTTAAAACATTACTTAAGAGTTTATAAATTAAATCCTGACAACAAAACTGTTACTATTTGTATTGCAAATACTTATTCTTTAGTAAAAGATCAAGAAAATGCAGACAAATTCTTTGATATTTCTTTGAAAATTCCTGGAGATAACTACAAGACTTATATCTGTCAGGCTATTTCAAAATCTGATTTCAAAGATACAGATGCAGCTTTAGAACTTTATAAAAAAGCAATTGAAATTAGCCCAGAGCAAATTAATGCTTACATTCTTGTCGGAAATATGTATTCTAACGCAAGAGATTATAAAACTGCATTAGAATATTATAATCAAGCATTAAACTTAAATCCTAATGATGCAAATATCCATGTTTTAATCGCAAATACTTATTATATGGATGGAAGAATTGAAGAATCGTTAAGATCTTATCGATATGCGGTTAATATTGCACCTGAAAATGATGAATATAAACTCGTTTATATCCAATTACTTGAAGACTACATTGAAGATACAAGACGTGGAGAATTACTTGAAAATGCATAATTCACACAGGTATGATAAACCTTATCTTATTGAAAGACTTGTATCTGCATTGAGTTATTTAACGTCTGGCTTTGTTGGATTTCTTTGGCTTTTGCTCGGAATTTTTACAAAATCTAACGTTAGACCTTTTATGAAATACCATATTTTTCAATCTATATTTTTGGCAATTGCATATTTTCTTTTATGCCAAATTTTGGGTATGTTAGCAGCTGTTATAAGCTATATTCCTTTTGTAAATCACGCAATCGCAATTTTAGCTTTTCTATTAAACACTCCTATCATTTTGAGTTTATCAATAATCCAAATATTAATATATACAGTGCTATTTTACCTTGTTGTAACCTCTTTACAAGGTAAATATAGCTACCTTCCTTGGATTTCAGATATTATTAAAATGAATGTGAGAAATTAAAATGAAATTTGATACAATTTGTGTACAAGGTGCATTTAAGGCAAGTGAAAATAGAAATACACCACCTGTTCCAATTTACCAAACAACTGCGTTTAGCTTTGACAACGTTCAATATGCATCTGATTTGTTTGATTTAAAAACAAATGGAGATATTTATACTCGCTTATCAAATCCAACAACTACTGTTTTGGAAGAGCGTATGGCTATGCTTGAAGGTGGAATTGGAGCTTTAGCAGTTTCTTCCGGACAATCAGCTTCTTTGATTGCTGTTTTAAATATTGCAAAATCTGGTGATGAAATTGTTGCTTCTACCAATATGTACGGTGGAACAGTTAATTTGCTAAATGTTACTCTAAGAAAAATGGGCATTACAACTAATTTCGTATCAAGTGACAATGTAGAAGATTACGAAGCAAAAATTACAGAAAAAACTCGTTGCATTTTTGTAGAAATGCTTAATAACCCATCGTTAAAAATAGCAGATATAGAAAATATTGCAAAAATTGCACATAAACATAAAATTCCACTTATCGTTGACAACACAATTCCTACACCGTATTTGTGTAAGCCTATAGAATTTGGAGCTGATATTGTTGTTCATTCATTAACAAAATATATTTGTGGACATGGAACTTCTATGGGCGGTATTATTGTTGACAGTGGCAAATTTAATTGGACAGAATCTGGCAAATTCCCTGAATTAACAGAACCTGATGAAAGCTATCATGGTACAAAATATGTTGAATGTTTTGGAAAAGCGGGCTATATCGTAAAGGCTAGAGCCCAAATGATTAGAGATTTAGGAACATGCATAAGCCCAATGAATTCCTTCTTAATTATGCAAGGTCTTGAAACACTTTCACTTAGAATGGAAAGAGTTTCAAATAGTGCATTAAAAGTTGCAAAATACTTAAAAACAAATCCTGCAGTTAGTTGGATAAATTATCCTATGCTGGAAGATAGTAAATATTATGAATTAGCAAAAAAATATATGCCTAAGGGCTGTTCATCTATTGTAAGTTTTGGCATTAAAAATGGTAAAAATGCGGGTGTAAAATTTATTGAAAATTTAACTTTACCAATTCATGCAACAAACATAGGTGATTCTAGAACAATTATTACATATCCAGCACTTACAACACATAGACAACTTAGCGAAGAACAAATGAAAGAATGTGGCATTGGAACTGATTTTATGCGTCTTTCTTTAGGTTTGGAAGATGTAGATGATGTTATAAATGATTTGGAAAAAGCTTTGAAAATTTCGCAAAAATAAGGAAACAACGATGAATACATTAGATGAAAAAAATTGTTTATTACTATTGATAGATATACAAGAAAAACTTGTTGCTATGCTTGAAAAGAATACTGTTGTAAAAAAGAGTAATACCCTTTTAAAAACAGCAAACTTACTAGATATTCCTGTTATTATAACTGAACAATATCCAAAAGGTTTGGGCTCAACAGTTGATTATGTATCCGCTCAAATAAAAGAAGGTACCGAAATTGTTGAAAAAACTGCTTTCTCAGTATTAAAAGACGAAGGATTTTTGGAAAAATTAAAGTCTTATGGTAAAAAACAAATTATCATTGGCGGAATTGAAGCTCATATTTGCGTTCATCAAACTGTTGCAGATTTAATCGAAAATGGTTTTGATGTTTATGTAGTAAAAGATGCTTGTGCTAGCCGTAAAAAAGATGATTTTAAAACTGGTGTAAGACTTATGAAGCAAAACGGTGCAAAAATTACTGATACTGAAATTGTTTTATTTGAATTACTAAAAACATCAAAACATCCTAAATTTAAAGAAGTTCAAGCTCTAATAAAATAATTAAACGCAAAAAGCGGAGATTTTAATATAATCTCCGCTTTTTTGTATAAAATCCTTTTAGTATCAATTATCTTGATGGCATGTAAACTTCTTTGCCACTATTTACATAACTTTCAAGAACTTTTTCACCTTCTGCAACTTCAATATTACCTTCTACAGTAATACCTCTATTTGCAAATTCTTCATGCCAGTTTTGTTTAAATCCTTCATCAAAGCCTGTGATTTCTTCAACACGTTTTGATGGAACACCATAATAAACATGTTTAATACCAGACCACATAATTGCACCAACACACATTATGCAAGGTTCAGCATTAACATACAATGAAAGATTGTATGGTGCTAAATCATAAGTTTTTAACGTTGCACATGTTGCTCTAATTGCATTAACTTCTGCATGATATACAGGACAATTATCTTCAACAACTGAATTTGCAGCTTCTGCAACTATATTACCATTTTCATCATAAACACTTGCAAAGAAAGGACCTTTACCTAACCTTGTAGCTTCAAGTGTTTTTTTATGAACTTCTAAAATTCTTTGTTTATCTAATTCTGTAACTGTCATTTTATACCTCTTATGCTAATTCAGCTAAAGCTTTTTCAGCTTCTTCATCATTTGGTGCTTTACCATGCCATCCAGCATTATTTTCCATAAATGAAACACCTTTACCTTTTGTAGTATGTGCAATAATTGCGGTTGGTCTATCATAAGTGTTATTCTTAGCATTCATTAATGCATCATAAACTTGTGATACATCATGACCATCAATTTCAACAACATTCCAATTAAATGCTTTTAATTTATCTGCCAATGGTTCCAATGCTTTAACTTGTTCTACATCTCCATCAATTTGTAACATATTTCTATCAATTATTGCAGTTAAATTGTTCAATTTTTTGTGTGGAGCGTGCATAAATGCTTCCCAACAAGAACCTTCCTGCAATTCGCCATCTCCCAAGTATACAAAAACGTGAGATGGTTTTTTATCTAGTTTTAAACCTAAAGCCATACCAACACCGATTGACAAACCTTGTCCTAGTGAACCAGTTGCAACTTCAACACCTGGAATATGAGTGTTTGGGTGACCTTGTAAACGTGAACCAAAAAGTCTGAATGTCATTAATTCTTCTTCAGGGAAAAATCCTTTTTGTGAAAGAACTGAATATAAAACTGCAGATGCGTGACCTTTTGACAATACAAATCTATCACGATTTTCGAAATCTGCTGATTTATCCCATTTTGAATCAACGTTCATCACTTTTTGATAAAGTGTTGTCAATATTTCAACTGCTGAAAATGCACCGCCAATGTGTCCAGATTTAGAATTATGTACCATCTTTATAATGTTACGTCTGTTCTTTTTGCATAAATCGTTTAATTGTTCGATGTCTTTTTGCTCTAGCATTATTTTACCTCTTTCTTTGTTATTTTTTCCTTAACTACATTATACACAAAAAGTGGCAATGTAGGAAAAATTCTTTTAAATCTTTCAGGTTGCTTAATAGTTCTATACAACCATTCCAAACCTAAGTTTTGCCATATTTGTGGTGCTCTTTGAACTTCACCAGCCCAAACATCAAAACTTCCGCCAATTCCAATCATTAATGTTGAAGAAAGAATACTTTTTAACTCATATATAAATTCTTCTTGCATTGGTGCACCTAGAGCTACTAATAATAATTTTGGAGAAGCTTCCTTTATTCCATTAATAACTTCTTGTCTACAATCTTTAAAATAACCATCATGTTTATAAACAATATTCAATTCCGGCATTTCTTTTAATAAATTTTCATACGCTTTTTCAATTACATGAGGTTTTGCACCAACTAAAGCAACTGGAATATTATTTTTTTGAGCATTTTCTAATAGTGAATGTGCAAATCCAATTCCAGTAATTCTTTGAACATTTTCACCATTAATCTTTAGCCCTATTTTTATTCCAATACCATCAGGTATAACTAATTCTGCTTCTTTTAAAATTTTAGCAAAATCTTCATGACTATTCGCATACTCAATTATTTCTGGATTAATTGTAACAATATGTGAGCTCTTAGCACCGTCAATCAAGCTGTTTGAATATGCTAATGCCTCATCTACATTGAATAAATCAATATTATAACCTAATAAATTTTTTTGACGTCTTTGCATAATAACATTATAGCAAAAATACTTGAAAATAAAATATTTTAGTTTTATATTCTTATAAGTACTTGAGAGAAAGGAGATTAATTATGAAAAAAACATTAATTATCGCATGTGCACTAACATTGGCACTATCTTCAGCATCATTCGCAGCTACTGTTACTAAAAATGTAGGCGGAGCTAAAGTTACAGTTACTAAAGCAACTCCTAAAACAGATGCAGCAGTGAAAAACGCTCAAGCTAACAAAGCTAAAGCCGAAAAAGCTAAAGCTGATGTAGCAAAAGCTAAAGCTAATGCTCCTCAAACAAAAGCTCAAGCAAAGGCTAATGCTAAAACTGCAGCTAAAAACAAAGCTAACAAAAAGTTAGACCAAAAGGTTAATTCAAAAGGTGCAGTTCAAGTTAAACTTAAATAATTAAGTTTAAAAAATCCAACAATTAACAAATTGTGGGGACGATGTTTAAAAACATCGTCCCCTATTTTATATAAAAATGCCTGCAAATTATAAAATTTGCAGGCATTTTGTTATCTTTAATAAAGAACAAACTATGCTTTAGATGATGATTTAGCAATAATTTCTTCTTCAACGTTCTTAGGAACTTGTTCGTAGCATTTGAATTCCATAGAGAATGTACCACGACCTTGAGTGTTAGAACGTAAGTCTGTTGCGTAACCGAACATATTACCCAATGGAACAGTTGCTCTAACAATTACGTTACCAGTGTTACCAACAGGTTCTTGACCTTCAACACGTCCACGACGTTTTGCGATATCACCGATGATATTACCTGTATACTCATCTGGAATTTCAATTTCAACTTTCATCATTGGTTCAAGTACACAAGGTTGTGCTTTTTTAACACCATCTTTAATAGCCATAGAACCAGCGATTTTGAATGCCATTTCAGAAGAGTCAACTTCGTGGTAAGAACCATCATAAAGCTCAACTTTAACGTCAATCATTGGGAATCCAGCTAAAATACCGCCTTCAAGTGCTTCTTCCATACCTTTTCTAGCAGGTTCGATATATTCTTTAGGAATAGCACCACCAACAATTTTGTTTTCGAATACAAAACCAGCATTTTCTTCTGCAGGAGAAATTCTGATTTTAACGTGACCATATTGACCTTTACCACCTGATTGTCTTTGGAATTTAGATTCTTGATCTGCGTTTCCTCTGATTGTTTCACGGTAAGCAACTTGTGGTTTACCAACATTGGCATCTACTTTGAATTCTCTTAATAGACGGTCTACAATGATATCTAAGTGAAGTTCACCCATACCAGAAATGATTGTTTGACCTGTTTCTGTATCTGTTTTAACTCTGAATGATGGATCTTCTTCAGCAAGTTTTTGTAAAGCAATACCCATTTTTTCTTGGTCAGCTTTTGTTTTTGGTTCAATTGCAACAGAGATAACTGGTTCTGGGAATACCATTTTTTCTAAGATGATAGGAGCTTTTTCATCACATAATGTATCACCTGTTGTTGTATCTTTCAAACCAACTGCTGCACAAATATCACCAGCATAAACTTCTTGTTCTTCAAGTCTTTGGTCAGCATACATACGAACTAAACGAGAAATACGTTCTTTTTTACCGTTTGTAGCATTTAATACATAAGAACCAGAAGTAACAATACCAGAATAAACACGCAAGAATGTTAAACGACCTACGAATGGGTCAGTCATAACTTTGAATGCTAATGCTGCAAATGGTTCTGTGTCAGATGAATGACGTTCTGTTTTTGTTCCATCTTCCATTTCACCTTCAATAGCTTTTACATCGATTGGTGATGGTAAGTAATCTACAACGTTATCCAACAACATTTGAACACCTTTGTTTTTAAATGCTGTACCGCAAGTTACTGGAACAATTTTGTTTGCACAAGTAGCTTTTCTTAATACTGTTTTTAATTCAGCAACTGTGATTGAAGCTGGATCTTCAAAATATTTTTCCATTAATGCATCATCTTCAGCAGCAATAGCTTCAACTAATTCATCTCTGTATTGATGAGCTTTATCCTTTAATTCTTGAGGAATTTCATTACAAGTATCAACATCAAAGATATCGATTTGTTTACCTAAATCATCTCTGTAGATTTCTGCTTTCATTTCGATTAAGTCAATAATACCTTGCATTTTATCTTCAGCTCCGATAGGTACTTGAATTGCATAAGCATTTGCTCTTAATCTATCTCTAATTTGATTTAATACACGATAGAAATCTGCACCTGTTCTATCCATTTTATTTACAAATACGATACGAGGAACTTCGTAACGGTTTGCTTGACGCCAAACTGTTTCAGATTGTGATTGAACACCACCTACTGCACAGAATACTGCAACTTCACCGTCTAATACACGCAATGAACGTTCTACTTCAACTGTAAAGTCAACGTGACCCGGTGTGTCAATAATATTTAATTGGTGACCTTTCCAATTAGCAGTTACGGCTGCTGATTGAATTGTAATACCACGTTCACGTTCTTGCTCCATAAAGTCTGTTACTGCTGCACCATCGTGTACTTCACCGATTTTGTGAGTTTTACCTGTGTAAAACAAGATACGTTCGGTAGTTGTTGTTTTACCAGCATCAATGTGAGCTGCAATACCAATGTTTCTAATTTTTTCTAAGGGTGTTTTTCTTGGCATTTCTTTAATTCCTTATCTTTTTTATACACTAATACCTTGCTATATTTTTTTACTAGCCATAGTACTATCATCACATAAAAAAGTAAAATTTCAAGCACATTTTATTATATATAACAAGTTGTTTATGTTTTTTTACATGCTAAAATAATTTTTGATTGAAGGAGATATTATGTTAGACAATTTAGAAAAATTAATTGATTTTAGACAAGGCGAAAACAGACAACAATCGGCTTGTTTGTATAAAAGTGAAAGCTCAATTTCATGGGAACAATTAAATGGCGGTGAATTAACATACCAAAACTTTTTAAATATGACCGTTTTGGTTGATGTTTTAAGCGAATTTTATGATGTATTTGCAACTGTCCTTGCAAAAGTTGGCTTGCCTTGTGCAGTTGCATTAGGTAAAAATTTAACAGATGCATATACAAAAGCTGTTGATTGCAACCCAATAAGTGCTATTGGTTCTTGTATAGGTTTTTCTAAAATTGTTGATGAAAGAACTGCAAAAAAAATCGTACAAAACCAATTTGAGATTGTTTTAGCTATTGGTTACGACAAAGAAGCTCTCGATATATTAAAAAAATGTGAAAATTTAAAAGTTATAAAAATTGAGACACCGCTTGAGGAAGTTAAAATATCCGTTTCTCAGGAATTAAGAATTACCCCTTTCGGTATTTTAGAACAAGACTCTGATAGAGCGGACTTTAACAAGGATACTTTCAAAGTTCAAACTAAGAAAAAACCTGAACAAGAACAACTAGAAGATGGTATTTTTGCATTCAAAGTCGCAAAATATGCTAAATCAAATGCAGTTATAATTGCAAAAGATTTTAAAACTGTTGCTATTGGTCAAGGTGAAACATCGTTTGTTGAAGCATGCGAAGGTGCAATGGATTACGCCTGTGATAGTACAAAAGATGCCGTACTTGCAACAGATAGTCCTATTGAAACATTGGATATAATCCATACCGCAGCACAAGGTAGAATTGCACTTATAATTCAACCTGGGGGAAGTATAAACGACAAAAAAATTATTGAACAATGCGATAAATATGAAATTGCATTAGTTACAACAGGTATAGAACATTTTAGAAATTAAGAATAGGAAATATAATGAAAAAATCACCATACAATAAAGCCGTAAAATGGTTATCTGCAGCACATTTTACAACAGATGCATTTTCTGGGTTTTTAAATCCAATAATGCCTTTTATATCTGCAAAAATAGGTATAAGTATGGGCGTTGCAGCACTTTTAATGAGTTTATCTCAACTATTTTCACAGTTATTACAACCAATTTTTGGATTTTTTGCAGACAAATTCTCAAAAAGAGTTTTCATTTTTTGGGGACTGTTTATGGCTTCATTATTTTTTCCACTAACTGGTGTTGCTCATAATATATGGACTCTTGGTTTATGCATTATTCTAGGCAGCTTAGGTGTTAGCATTTTTCACCCACAAGGAATCGGGTTTGTTATTAGATTTACAAGAAAAGATTTTACAAGAAATATGGGGCTATTCTTGAGTCTAGGTTCAATAGGCTTCTCGTTTGGTCCATTAATTGCTGGTGCATTCACTCAATACATAAGTCTTGAAAAAATGCCTCTTTTGTCAATTTTTGGAATTGCTTTAGCATTTTTAATGTTTTATTGCGTACCAAAAATTTCAGATAGAGATAAAATTGACAATTCTGACAAAAAAGACATTGTAGCTGTTTTCAAAACAATATTAACAAACAAGCAAGTACTTATTTTGATTATGATATCTATTATGAAAGCTTTAGTTTCAAGTAGTTGTGCTATTTTACTTCCATTCTGGTGGAAAGAATCTGGGCATGATCCATTTTATATTGGTATAGCATTATTCTGGTTTATGTTCGCAGGAGGAATCGGTTCACTTGTAAGTCCTAAAGTTGAAAAAATTATTGGTACAAAACAGGTAATTTACTTATCAATGTTGGCAATGCCAGCACTAATGTGTGGTTACATTTTCTTACAAAATAAATTTCCTATTTTATCATTAAGCATTTTTGTATTAATGGCATTTGTTCTTATGCTGGCAACTCCTATTACAATGGTACTTGCACAAAAAGAACTTCCTCAGTACAAAAGTATTATTGGCGGATTTTTAAACGGCTTTTGCTGGGGCGTAGTTGGTGTACTGCTTAGCGGAATGGGATTTATGGCTCAAAAATTCGGAATTTTACAAATGCTAATCATTGCAGGATTTATTCCATCATTCAGTGCTTACTTTGTTAAATACTTGAAAGTAGAAGAAAGATAAATTATACTCAGGTTATGAAAATATCAAGAACATCAAATATAAATGCCCACAGAGATTCTTGGGTTGAAGTTAATATAAACAACATAGAAAATAACATAAATGAATTAAAAAAATGCGTTCCTGCTGATATGAAATTCTTAGCAGTAGTAAAGGCTGATTCTTATGGGCATGGTGCATCAATGCTAGCACCAACAATGCTTGCATCAGGTGTTGATATGTTTGGTGTTGCTTCTATTGACGAAGCTTTAAATTTAAGAGAAAATGGTGTTAATGCAGAAATTTTAGTATTAGGAGCTGTCCCTGTTTGGGCTTTAACAACTGCAGTTGAAAACGATATTACTGTAACCATTTTTTCAGAAGAACACCTAAATTCTTGTAAATCAGCTTTTAAAAGAATTAACAAACCAGTAAAAGCACATATAAAATTAGATACAGGAATGAATAGAATTGGGGTTTCTCCTAAAAATGCCGTTGAGTTTATAAAAAAAATTCAAGCAATGGAAGAAATTGATTTAAAAGGAATTTTTTCACATCTTGCAAATTCAGAAAATTTGGAAAAAACACAAGAACAACTTAACATTTGGGAAAACATAATCTCTCAAATAAATACTGATGGGCTACTTTTGCATATTTTAAATACAGCGGGCATAATTTCTAGCAATATTTTCAAATGCACATCAAATATGGTTCGTGGAGGAATTGGATTGTACGGACTATACCCAGATTTAGTTCCTAACGCACAAAAAGTTAATTTAAAACAAGCAATGTCTGTTAAAACAAGAATTATACATATTCACGAAATTGAAAAAGGCGAAGGTGTCTGCTATGGACATACTTTTGTTGCTGATAAGCCGACCGTTATTGCAACTGTACCTTTAGGCTATGCAGATGGTATTCCAAGACTATTGTCTAACAAATTTTTTGGACATTTGAATGGGCAGAAAGTTAAGCAAGTTGGAAATGTTGCAATGGATCAAATGATGTTTGATATTACTGGTGTTAATGCAAATGTTGGAGATGTAATTACTCTGTTAGATGAATCTTTACCAATTGATAACTGGGCAAACATTATGGGAACAATCCATTATGAAATTATATGCCACTTAAAAGCAAGACTAACAAGAGTATATACAAGATAGGAAGTTTTAAAATGGAAAATAGCTTTGATTTTGGGATTATTGGTTCTGGACCAGCTGGATTTACTACTGCACTTTTAGCGGCAGAAAAGGGAGCTTCCGTAGTTTTATTTGAAAAAGATAAAATTGGCGGAGTTTGCTTAAATAAAGGCTGTATACCAACAAAGACAATTATGCATTGTGCTGAATTATACAAAGATGTAAAAAATGGTGAAAATCTTGGCATTATTGCAAAAGATGTAACTTTTGATATCAAAAAAGTTATGGAACGTAAAAATAAAGTTACTGATATGTTAAGAAATGCTTTGACCAAAAACCTACAATCTAAAAACATACAAATTGTTGAAGGCGAAGCAAAAGTTATTTCGGATAAAACGATTGAAGCTTGTGGTAAAAAATATATTTGTGACAAAATTATTGTTGCAAGTGGTTCTATACCTAAAACTCTGAAGGGTTGCAACTTTGACGGTGAATTTATTTTGAATTCTGATGATTTATTTGAGTTAAAAAGTATTCCTAAAAAAGTTGTAATAATAGGTGCAGGAGCAGAAGGCATTGAGTGGGCCAGAATTTTTAAAGATATAGATGTTGATGTTACTGTGGTCGAAGCTACTTCTAGAATTCTTTCAATTGCAGATGAAGAAATTTCAAAGTACATTGAACGTTTATTTAAAATGAAAAAAATTAACGTCAAACTTTCAACGACGGTTGAAAAAATTGAAAATAAAAAAGTCATATTATCAAATGGTGATATTTTAGAACCGGATCTTGTACTTGTTGCTATTGGCAGAAATCCTGTAAAACCAGAAGTTAATGGGAAAGTTGTGTACCTTGGTGATGTATGCAACAAATTAATGCTTGCAAATTTTGCTATGTACCAAGCAAGAGCACTTATTTCAGGCATTCATTTTGACAATATTTTTGTACCAAGTGTTGTATATGGAATTCCAGAAATAGCTTGGATTGGTGCAAACGAACAAGATTTACCTAGTGGAAGTTACCAAAAGAGCGTGTTACCAATAAGAACTTTAGGCAAGGCTCATTGCGACAATGAAATCGATGGATTTATAAAAGTTTTGTCTTATGATAACAAAATTATAGGAGCACATATAATTTCAAAAGAAGCATCTGCGTTAATTCACCAATTTGCGATTGCAATGCAAAATGAAATTTCAGTTGACGATTTGAAAAAAGTATGTTTTGCTCACCCTACATATTCAGAAGGAGTTTACGAAAGTATTCTAGCGTTATGAAAAGACTTCCAGATTATTTAAAAAGACAGATTATTGATACAGAAAAAACAAAGAATGTTAGGACAATTTTAAAACATAATTGCTTAAATACGGTTTGTGATAATGCTCGTTGCCCTAATAAAAATGAATGTTATCAGAAAAACACAGCAACATTTTTGATTATGGGTAATGTTTGCACTCGAAATTGTAGATACTGTAATATCAGTTGTGAAAAACCTGTACCATTAGACTTAAAAGAACCGCAACATTTAGCAAAAGCTGTAAGCGAATTAGGTTTAAAATATTCTGTTATAACTTCTGTTACTCGTGATGACCTGCCAGATGGCGGAGCAAGCCACTTTGCTCAAGTTATTTTTGAAATTAGAAAAATATCACCAGAAACAAAAATTGAAATTTTAACTCCAGATTTTAAAGGCAATAAAAAAGCCTTAGATACAATTATAAATGCTCACCCAGATGTATTTAATCATAATATTGAAACTGTTGAAAATTTATTCAAAACAGCTAGACCTCAAGGTAACTATAAACGCTCGTTAGAGGTTTTAAAATATATAAAAGAAAATAGTGCCATTCCAACAAAATCAGGTTT
>JBJFBU010000045.1:0-4866 GCA_051888595.1 Candidatus Gastranaerophilaceae bacterium
CACTTTTAGTTCAAAATGGTACATTAAGAACAGGTAATTGTGTTGTTGTGGGTACTGCATGCGGACGTGTTAGAGCATTGTTATCAGATTCTGGTGAAAAAATTACTGAAGCTGAACCATCAACACCTGTTGAAATCTTAGGTTTGACTGAAGTTCCACAAGCTGGTGATAAGTTTGAAGTTGTTGCAAACGAAAAAGAAATGAAAGCAATAATAGAAAAACGTAAAGAAACAGAAAGAACAAAACGCTTAGATGAAATGCTTCCTGCTCATATTAGAAAAGAAGCAGTTTCTGGTGAAGCAAATGTTCCTCAGTTGAATTTAATCATTAAAGCTAATACTCATGGTGCTGCAGAGGCTGTTTCTCAAGCTATAGCTCAAATGGATTCTGATGAAATAGATACAAAAATTATTCACGTTGGTGTTGGTGATATTTCGGAAGCTGATGTTATGTTAGCTTCTGCATCAAAAGCTTTAATTTTAGGCTTTACTGTTAAAGAAGATTCAAATGCAATGACAGCTGCTGAGCGTGAACATGTTACAATCAAAAAATATGATATTATTTATCAAATTTTAGAAGACATGGAAAAAACAATGTTAGCGTTACTAGAACCAGAAATTAAAGAGGTTGCACTTGGTAAGGCTGAAGTTCGTCAAATCTTTACTATTGGAAAGACAACAAAAATTGCTGGTTGCTATGTAACTGAAGGTAAGATATTGAGAAATAAAACTGCCGTTGTTTTAAGAAATGGTGTTGAAATATTTAAAGGTGTAATTGATCAATTGAAACGTTTCAAAGACGATGTAAAAGAAGTTGCACAAGGTTTTGAATGTGGTATTTCATTTGCAAAATTTAATGACCTTCAAGAAGGCGACATTATTGAAGTTTCAACAACAGAAGAAGTTGAACGTCAAAGTTTATAAGAATTTAACTAAAAGTAGGTAAAAATGAGCAGTAATTTGCGAAATGAACGAGTACGAAAAGAATTAATGAGAGAAATCTCAGATATATTGCGTAAAGATATTCGTGGCTTGTCTGGCGTTGTTTCAATAACTGACGTTGAAGTTAGTCATGATAATTCTTTTGCTAAGGTTTTTTATAGTGTTTACGGCTCAGATGAACAAAAAGAAAAGACTGAATCTGTGATTAATCAGAGTGTCTCAAAAATTAGGTATGAGGTTGGTCGTCGAATTAGGCTAAGATTGACTCCAGAATTGAGATTTGTTAAAGACAATTCTATCGAACGTGGTTCAAGAGTTACAGAAATTCTTGATAAAATTTCTCGAGGAGAAGTATAGTTGTTCGGTTTTTTAAACGTATACAAGCCGATTGGTAAAACTTCTCATGATGTTGTTGCGTATTTTAGAAAAGTTTTAAAAATTAAACAAATTGGTCATACAGGAACGTTAGATCCCTTTGCTGAAGGTGTTTTACCAATATGTATAGGTAAAGCTACTCGATTAATTGAATATTTAGATGATGAAAAAGCATATTTAGCATTTGTTCAGTTTGGGAAGAGTACTGATACTTATGATACAGAGGGTAAAGTTACTTTTATTTCTAATAAAATTGTAAATCAAGAAGAAATAATTAATGCTTTGAAATCATTTGAGGGTGAAATAGAACAAATTCCCCCAATTTTTTCAGCAATAAAAGTTGAAGGGAAAAAACTTTACGAATATGCAAGAGAAGGTAAAACTATTCAAATTGAGCCAAGAAAAGTTGTTATATCAAAAATTGAGTTGAGAAATTTTGATGCAGAAAAACAGCTTGCACAAATTTACATAGAATGTTCAAAGGGAACGTATATTCGTTCAATAGCAAATGATTTAGGGCAAAATTTAGAGTGTGGAGCTTATTTGACAAAATTAATAAGAGAAAAGGCTGGTAAATTTTTAGTTAATGAATCTAAGAAATTAGAAGAGCTTGATAGTGTTGAAAAAGTTAGTAAAAATTTACTTTCTCCCGTTGAAATTATCAATTTGGAAAAAGTTAATTTAACTAAATCAGAGCACGAAAAAGTTTTGCATGGACAGCCAATTGTAAACAAAAGTATTAAAAGTGATGATTTTATAATTTTGGTTTATAATAATAACATAAGTGCTATTGCGAAGCATGAAGGTGGAGTCATAAAGGTAAAAAAGGTATTTGACAATGTTTAAAAAAAGTTTTTTAAGCTTAGTTTTAATTTCAGCGTTATCTTTGAGTGCAAGTGCATCAGATATGTCTACTTACTGTGCAAGTCCTCATGATTTATCATTAAAAGGTACTCAAATTCTTACAAATGTTACGGGTATGACATTATTAACTCAGGCTGTAGCAAATAGTATTGTTAAAAGTGAATTAAAAAAATCTACAGGTGCAAATGGTTTTAAAGTTAAAATGAAATCGTTTAGTGCAAAAGACTTGGTTGACGGTAGATTTAAGTCTTTGAATATAACTGGCAAAAACTTAAACTTTGATGGTGTTTATGTTTCAGAATTTAATGCGAATACTGTTTGCAACTTTAATTATATAAAAGCAACTAGAAAAAATGTATATTTTAAAGATAACTTTGTGATGAATTACAATATGACTGTTTCTGATAGTGATTTAAGAAAAACAGTTTTGTCTAAAGATTATTTATCTGTTTTAAAATCTTTAAATTTAAAAACTTATGGTTTAAATTTGTTTGAATTAAAAGATGTTGATGTAAAATTAAAAAATGATAAATTCTATTTTACATTAAAAATGAATAATAAAATTTTTAATATGAGTTTGCCTCTAAATGTTGAACTATCAACAAAAATGATTGTAGAAAATAATAAAATTAAAGTTAGTGAAGTGGCGTTCGAAAATTTAAACCAAAAGATTAACTTATCTCAAGTTACAAATTTATTAAACTTGATAAATCCATTGAATTTTACAGTTGATGTTATGGGTAACAAAAACACAAAACTTTCATTGAATGATTTTGTTATAAAGGGTGATAAAATAAATTTATCAGGAACTGTATTTGTTCCTAAAAATGCTGTAGATACTCTAAAATAGAGGGAAAGATGAACGGTTTTCAAAAATTAGGATTAATAATAGTTATAGTATTGTTCACAGTTTATGTAAAATTAGCGTTCTTTGGAAGTGCTGATATTATAGAACCAGACCAAACTGACAAAAATGTTACTGGTCAGGTTGTAGAAAAAACAGAAAAGCCAGAAGAAGTAGCTCCACAAAAAAAACAAAAAGAATATGTAAACGTTTTCTTTATTGCTCATAATAACAAAGGTGAAGAAGTTTATAGAGCAGTAAAAAGAGAGTATGAACCTTATGACGGTACTTCTCGTTTAAGGGTTGCAGTAAAAGCATTAATTGCCGGCCCTACACCAAAAGAAAAGAAATTGGGTGTGTATACCGAAGTGCCTGCAGGTACAAGATTGATTTCAATAACTGAATCTCCTTCAAAAGCAGTAATTAATTTAAGTGTTGATTTTGAAAATGGTGGGGGTACAGACGGACTTTACAAAAGATTATATCAATTAATTAAGACAGCTAAACATAATTCACACTTACCAATATATTTACAATTAAACGGAAAACAAGTTGATGTAATTGGTGGTGAAGGTATTATGATTAACCAGCCATTGAATGAGGATTTTGCAAATGAATAAAGATTTAGACTATTATTTGAACCTTAATTGGACATTAATAGAAGGTACAGACTTGGATTTTAACGGTAATCCATATTTTTATATAGAAATCAAAGAAATTCCTAGCTTTGCATTTTGTGCAAAAACGCTAGAGAAAGCTAGAGAAAATTATAAACGCCAACTAAAATTACAACTAATGTTAATGATTGAAGATGGCGATGATATTCCAGAACCTGGAGAAGATGAAGATGACATTGATTGGGAAAAACTTTGTCCAGGCGGTTAGTTTATAATGTTTAGAAAGTTATGTGAAAAATTTACATCTCATTTAATATTGATAATTGTTTCTCTATTATCAATATTTCCTTTTATATGGTTAATTTCAACTTCTTTTAAAGGTGCTGGTGAAAATATTTTTGCGTATCCACCTACAATAATCCCAAAAGATTTTACATTTGAAAATTATCTTGGAGTGTGGAAAAAAGTCGATTTTATGGCATATTTTTGGAACAGTATGATTGTAGCCGGTGCAACTGTTCTTTTAAATTTAATTTTGTCATCTCTTGCTGCATATCCGTTAGCAAGAATGAATTTTGCAGGTAAAAAATTTGCTTTTTTTGCAATTTTGGCAACAATTATGGTTCCATTTCAAGCTATTATGTTGCCGGTATATTTAATTACAATTAAATTACATTTAATGGATACCGTAAACAATTTAATGGGCTATATTGGTCTTGTAATGCCTTTTGCTGTAAGTGCATTCGGTATATTTTTAATGCGTCAAGCTTTTATGGCAATTCCCAAAGAAATGGAAGAAGCTGCAATTGTAGATGGTTGCAATGCTTTTCAAGTATTTTGGAAAGTTTTAATGCCTATGGTAAAACCTTCACTTGCAGTTTTGGCTATATTTACGTTTATTGGGTCTTGGGGTGAATTTTTATGGCCAAGCATCGTGCTTACAAAAGAATCAATGTATACACTGCCAGTTGGTGTAAATAATTTACAAGGTATGTTTAGTGCCAATTGGCGTTATATTGCAGCTGGTTCTATTTTGTCAACAATACCAATATTAATTTTCTTTTTAGCAATGCAAAAGTATTTTATTTCCGGTGAAAATGAAGGAGCAGTAAAAGGCTAAATTGATATAATATGGATAATTTAAAAATTGAGAGAAGCGGGTTTGCACAAGCAAACCCGCTTTTTGTTGATTAATATATAGAAATATCTATATAAAAAATATATA
>JBJFBU010000046.1:0-4739 GCA_051888595.1 Candidatus Gastranaerophilaceae bacterium
TATGGTTTGTAAAAATCTTTATCTACCAAAATTGCCCTCTTGTACATAAATATTGCATCGGGTATTTTGTTATTATCCTGTAGGATATTTCCCATTAAAAGCCAATCTTCAGCTGTTTTATCATCCTCAGGAATACTTTGCAGAACTTTCATAGCTTCTCTAATGTTGTTGTCATTATATAAAGCAATAGCTTGCTTAGATTTCGACATTTCTTCTGCAAATGTAGCTGTTCCTAAAATAAAAATAGTCAAAAGTATAAATAATTTTTTCATAATAAAATTATAGATTAAATAAAAAGAACAGTCCATTATTGGAAAAAATAAAAAATGTGTGTAATAGTGTTGGTGATGTCTCTTTTACTGATTAACCCCTCATTTATGGCGATTTGGATGAGGGGCTTTTTTTATTCTTGTAATAAAACTTAACAAACCTCTGAAAACATGGCAATTATTGACTTTAGAAAAACTTTATATAGTTGTAAGGTTTATGGTTTATTTTGATAACGTAAGTTATCGGAGGTTTAAGAAAATTATGACAGTTAATTTCGGAATGGTTAATCCATATATGAATAGCATGAATATTATGGATGCACCATTGATGAATGCATCTACTGCAATGGGAATGAATCCATTTGGTATGGATTATTCAATGGGTATGGGTTATGGCTATGGAATGGGAGCTTGGAATCCACAATACCAAATGAATGTAATGCAACAATGGGATAATTTTGGAATAAACCGTCAAGTTCAAACATATCAAAACCAAAACAATGCCCAATTCAAAATGGCATCACAAACAGAAGCAATATCAAGACAAATAAACATATTGCAAAATCAAATAAAAGCAGATAATCAAGACAATGTGAAAAAAGAATATGATAAATTATTGGTAGCAGTAAACAATTCATATGGTTCACAAATGCAAACAGGTTTGACAGCAGAAGAAAAAGATGCACAAATAAGAGCTTATGCAGAAAGATTATATACTCAACAAACAGGTACATACATAACAGATGATATCAGAGAACATTCATCAAATTCATTTGTATCAGGTTTAAAACGAGTATTGACATTAGGCTTAGGCAGTAAAACAACAGCAGATGAAAACATTGCGAAAATAGAAGGCACAGACTTAACAAGAAAAACAAAATCACAAAAATTAGCAGGTGAAATAGTAGGAGCATTGTTAGGTGGTGTAGGAACATTAGCAGCATTCTTCATCACAAAAGGATTTATTAAATAATCACTCATAAAGATAAAAATATTAAAATACAGTTGAGATATGGAAGATTATGTTTTTCATATCTTAACTTGTTTACATAACTTAATAAACTTCCAAAAACATGGCAATTATTGCGTTTCGAAAAACTTTACATGAATGTAAGACAATTTGGTTAATTGGTTTATAAAATAACGCAAGTTATTGGAGGTTTAAAATTATGACAGTTAATTTTGGTATATTAAATCCAGCTTTATATCAACCTGATGCGGATTTAATGATGAATACACCAATTTTAAATGCAGGAACAGCAATGGGTTATCCAACAGGTGTGACAATGCAATTTGGTACACCAGCAGTAGCACCAATGGCAACTCCATTAATGAGCGGTGCACCAGTTAATCCATTTGTAGCTGGTGGTTATGGAATGGGCGTATGGAGTCCACAATACCAAATGAATGTAATGCAACAATGGGATAATTTTGGAATAAATCGTCAAGTTCAAACATATCAAAACCAAAACAATGCCCAATTCAAAATGGCATCACAAACAGAAGCAATATCAAGACAAATAAACATATTGCAAAATCAAATAAAAGCAGATAATCAAGACAATGTGAAAAAAGAATATGATAAATTATTGGTAGCAGTAAACAATTCATATGGTTCACAAATGCAAACAGGTTTGACAGCAGAAGAAAAAGATGCACAAATAAGAGCTTATGCAGAAAGATTATATACTCAACAAACAGGTACATACATAACAGATGATATCAGAGAACATTCATCAAATTCATTTGTATCAGGTTTAAAACGAGTATTGACATTAGGCTTAGGCAGTAAAACAACAGCAGATGAAAACATTGCGAAAATAGAAGGCACAGACTTAACAAGAAAAACAAAATCACAAAAATTAGCAGGTGAAATAGTAGGAGCATTGTTAGGTGGTGTAGGAACATTAGCAGCGTTCTTCATTACAAAAAAATATGTTAAATAATCACTCATAAAAATAAAAAAGACTCTGCAGTAAATGTAGAGTCTTTTTTTGTTATTGTCTTTGGCTTAATTCTTTGTCTAGAATATATAATGCACTTTTGCAATCGCCAAAGAGTTTCATTTTGCTGTAGATTTCATACGCTTGAGCTTCTTCTTCGATTTGTTCTTCAAGCATTTTTTCAAGTAAATTTTGTGTCGTAAAGGCATTTTCTTCGTGAGCCAAAATGTTTATATTTTTAATGAAATCAGTAATATGTTTTTCGTGTACAAGAATTTCTTTAACCGTTTCAATTGCATTTTTAAAATTGTTTTCTGGTGGCATAATCTGCATGAGGTCAATTTTTTCGTTAGTTTCTAACAAAAAGTTAAAAATAAGCATACCATGTTCAACTTCTTCTTGAGCTTGTTTTTTACACCAATGTCCAAATCCATAAAGTCCATTTTCGATAAAATATTTAGATATAGATAAGTATAAATAAGCAGAATGAAATTCTTTATTTATTTGTATATTAAGTTCATTATTTAATTTTTCGCTAAGCATTGTAATCTCCTTTAAAAAGTCCATGAATATTGCATAAGGCTCTTGCCCAGATGTCAGAACAATTGCATTTTAAATTAAGTTCGGGGTTTTCATCTACAGATAAGAATTTAGTTTTAACGTATTTTTTATCTTTAGAAATAGCTTGTATAAAGATAATATGATGTTCTTCACTCATAGGGTGTTTAGTTGCACCCACTCTTATTTGAAAACCTTCGACTTCTTTGGAAATAATAGGTACATGTTTATCGTTTAATTCGTTTAAATCAGAGTCAACTTCTTTGATAAGTTCCATAGGTTGCCCGCAACAAACAAGTTCACCTTCACCGCCAATTAAAACTTCAACATGGTTACCGCATGTATTGCAACGGTAAAGTTCCAATTCTTTTGTCATAAAAATCTCCTTTCTTTTTGGAGAGTATAAAGAGAATTAATAAAAATTACATTGGTAAGTTCGCTAATTTGTGCTAGAATTTGACTATGGAAAAATTAAAAGAACATTATGAAGCTTTGATAAAAAAATACAGAGAAATTTTTGCATCTGTATTGCATGTCGTGCAAGGTGAGATTAATTCTTTAAAACCTGAAGAAATCAGACATTATTTGGAAGTTGATTTAGAAAAAAATATAGATAATCAACGAGAGTTAATAAGAGAAAAAAGAAAAGAATTTCACTGTGGAATGTGTGGAGCTTGTTGTAGATTAGCCATAAGTGAATTTTCGCCTACTCAATTATTGGATAAAGCTACTCGTGGTGATAACTTTGCGAGAGAGTTTATTTCTACGTTTTCGCCTTATGAGAGTGAAGAACAAGCAGAAAAACAATTCAAATTGTATGTTGATTTAATAAAAGAATCAGGAGAAAAAGTTTATTACTATCATTGCAAAAAGGTTACAGAAGATAATAAGTGTCCTGATTATGAAAACAGACCGAAAATATGTAGAGATTATCCTGATAATCCTATTCAAATGTTGCATCCAACATGTTCGTATATAGGCTGGCATGAAAGTATTCAAACTATAGTGTTGACAATAAGAGCTATGAATGAAATAAAAATGCACTTTTTAAAAGAGCTAAATGTTCAAAAATAAAATTATAAATGGTGAAAAAATGGAAAAAAAAGTTTTATCTGGGTTGAGATTAGACGAAATTGAAAGTATAACAGAAGAGTTGAAAGCCTCTAAATTTAGAGCAAAACAAATTCACAACTGGATATATGTAAAGTCAGTTGCAAATATTGAAGAAATGACTGATTTATCACTAAAATTCCGAGAACAATTGTCAGAAATAGCAACAGTTAGTGAAACAAAAATAAAAAGAAAGCAAGTTAGTTCAGATGGAACGATAAAATATTTGGTTGAATATCCAGATGGAGAATGTGTTGAAACGGTATTAATGCGTTTTGATAATAGGGCAAACTTAACAGCTTGCGTAAGTTCACAAGTTGGTTGTGCTGTAAATTGTTCATTTTGTGCAACAGGTAAGAGGGGTTTTGTCAGGAATTTGACCTATAAGGAAATTGTCGAACAAGTTTTGACAATACAGCGAGATACGGGGCTAAAGGTTACGAATGTTGTATTTATGGGACAGGGTGAACCTTTGCTAAATTTGGATAATGTTAATAAAGCAATTGAATTATTAAATACATCTTTTCAAATTGGAGCAAGAAGAATAACTGTTTCTACAAGTGGTATTGCCTCAAAAATACCAGAATTTGCGAAATTAAACAATCAATCTACATTGGCATGGTCTTTACATGCTCCTGTAAATTCAATTAGAGATAAAATTATGCCTATCAATAAAAAATATAATATTGAAGAAGTTGTAAAAGCATTGCACAAATATTTGGAGATTGCGGGTAGACGTATAACAATTGAATATTTATTGATAAAAGATTTAACTGATACTCTAGATTGTGCAAAACATTTGGTTGAGTTGCTAAAAGACATAAAATGCAATATCAATTTAATTCCATACAATCCTGTT
>JBJFBU010000047.1:0-4711 GCA_051888595.1 Candidatus Gastranaerophilaceae bacterium
AACATCCAAAATATAAGGTTTAAACTCAAAACTATAATTAATTAAAACTGGATTTAAGCTAAATAATACTACCGCTATTAAGATTGTCCAACGAGATTTAAAAACACTTTTGCATACAAAATAAAATACAATAATAGAAAGTGTTCCAAAAACAAAAGGAATTAATCTTAATACAAAATCACATAAAAAAACGTTATTCTTAACGTGAAAAATACTTACTAAAAATTTAGAACACACCAAAAACATTGGTGGAGCAACTTGCAAAAATCTAAGTTTTCCAAACAATTCAGTATAACTTTTTTCTAAAATATTCCACGCTAAAGCACATTCATCATGCCATAATGAGGGATTTGAAATTAAACCCTTTAATCTCAAAATAAATCCTAAAAAAACTACAAATCCTAATAAAAACCAATATAAATTCTTTTTTAAATAATTAACCATAACAAAAACAGTGTATCACAAAATACAAAATTCCTGAAAATTGCACTAAAATATCATTTTTTAAAATTATATCACTTTATGTATTGTAAAAAAAAAGTTTTTTTGCTATTATGTTGATAACTTATATATAAGATTTAATTAAAGAGGATAATATGTCAGAAAATTTTGATTTAGATACCGGTAAAAACATTGTAGATGCTTTGAAAGCGGATGCAGAAAATGAAGAATTGACTTTAGCAGAAGAAGCTGTTGATACAACAGAAGTTCGTGCTGAAGATGTTGATTTTGCAGAAAATAATGAAGATAACAATGATGCTTTAATGTCAACATTTGCTAGTTCTTCTGAGTCTGAAAAATTTGATGGTTCTATGAAACCAAGCAGTGACTTTGAAAACAACATGATGGATGATGAACCTGTTCAACATGCTGTTGTTGATAAATATGCAAGTGACTTATACAATTTTGAAGTTCCAAACAACGTTGCTGTATTGAAAAAATTGATTGCAAAACTTCCATCAGGTGTAACTCGTCAAACAGGTGCACAAATTATTAAACAAACTATGGAAGCTCTTGGAATTTCAATGAAAAGCGTTTTACAAGAAGCACAACAGCTTCAAGAACAATTAAGTAGCTCTACTAAAGAGTGTCAAGCTACAATTTCTGAATACAAACGTCAAATTGTAACTCTTGAAGAACAAGCTCAAAGCTACAAAAAACAATATAACAATTTGAATGAATTAGTAAGCTTATTCATCCAAACTGAAAACTAATTATTAAACTTTAAGAAAAATGGCGGAGCTTTTAAAATAAAAGCTCCGCCATTTTATTACACGCTACAACATTAAATATAAAAAGAGGAACAAATGACAGTAAAAGGTATCATTTTTGATTTTAACGGAACATTATTTCAAGATTCAAAACTTCACGAAGAAGCCTGGAGAGATTACTCTGCAAGACTTAGAGGTACTGCATTTAGTGATGAAGAAATGTACAAATATATGTTTGGACGTTCAAATGAAGAAATTATAACTTATGCAATTGGCAGAAAACCAACACCACAAGAATGTTTGAAATGGGCAAATGAAAAAGAAGCTCTTTATAGACAAATGGTTTTAGACGACCCCAAAAATATTCATCTTGTTAAAGGTGCTGAAGAATTTTTTGATTTTATTTGCGAAAAAAACATTCCTCACACAATTGCAACTGGTAGCGAAAAAACAAATGTTGATTTCTTTATAGAAACATTTAATTTGAAAAAATGGTTTGACATTGACAAAATTGTTTATGATGATTACAAAATTGCAGGTAAGCCAGACCCTGCAATATATTTAAAAGCATTAAAAATATTAGGTTTAAATGCAGAAGAAACATTAGTTTTTGAAGATTCATACTCAGGTATTACAGCTGCAACTAGAGCAAATATCGGCAGAATTGTAGCAATCAATGACGACCCTGAAAATTTCCAACATAGTGATAAAGTATACAAGGTCGTAAAAGATTTTACAAGTGCAAAAAATTTTATTGAATAATTTCTAAGCTGCTTTTGTTTCTTCTTCTTGAGGGAATAATCTTAATTTTGAAGGATCAATTGCTTTTCTAGATGTAACACTTAAGAATGGTGCTTTTTGTTCGAAGCTATCACGACATAATCCTTGACGCCACCAAGAACATTCAGAACACAACTCTGCATGTTTTTCTGGAGTCATAATTTTATTCAATTTTGCCATAATATCTTTAAATTTATAGACTTGCCCTGTTACAAGTCCCAACATATCCTGAATTTTTTTATCCAAAGCACTAACTGTATCTTGTCTGCAAGTTGCCATACTTTGCACACCATCATTGGGACATTTCTTACATAAATCATCTTTACCAGATATAATCATAATATCAGTTTCTGGATCTTCTCTTAATTGTTTTGATATTGTATCCCAACTTGTAACTTGTTCTTTACTGTAGTTATAACCTTTGTATCCCTTTAAACATAAGAAGTGATGAGGTCTTAATGCTAATTCCATAATTCCAACTCTTTTCCTTTTATTCTTTTATTTCATCCATTGTGGCATCCAATATGCCTAAAATCATTTCTTCATAAGCATCTGGATCCTGAGTAGCCAATATTTTTAACTCACTATAAGTTTTATTATCTTTCAAATATTCCTTATTTAATTCTACTTTTGTACCTTCAATAAACTGTTTTACAATGTCATAATCACGAGTAGTTTTTTTCATCGCTTGATTAATTCCACTTTTTGACATTTTAAGCAACTGTTTTACTAGCTCACTGTCAGGACCTAAATTCCTAAATGTTGCAGAAATAATCATTCTTGGTATTATTTGATTTGTACACCATTTACCTTGTTTAAACCTTTCTGTAACCATGCCTGTTGTTACATCAAGTACAACACCTTTTGCTTGTTTAAAGCCCCAATTAAGTAATTCGTTAGACGTATCTAAATTTGGAATAATCATTCCCAATCCACCAGAAGCAAAATATTCAGCAGCACTAAGTGCTGAGCTTCTTAAAAGTTTTTTAACAGCTTTAGAATCCATAGTATAAGAATTATCAATAGAATTTGATAATTTGTCTGAGCCGTCAACTGCAACTTTTATCCCAAATGTTGCAACTGAACCAACAGCTATTTTACCAATTCCCGCTGGTGGAGCAATTAACATTGTAGCTGCCATCAAACCTGCTCGTGTTGCACCTCTAACTGCTGCCGCACCTATTTCTTGAGAACGATTATATTTATCAACTCTTTCCTGTATATCATTTTTCTCACCATAAGCTTTATGGTAAGCTTTTTCATATTCTTGTTTTAAATCTTTTAATGATTTATCTTTACAACATTTTTTAGCAGTCAAATTTGATGTTTCAACTAAATAATCTGCAATCATACCATAAGCTTTATATTTATCAGATTTAGAAGCCTTTTCAACATCCATACCGTGACTTTTCAAAATATCATCTAAAACATTTTTTGAACCCACTACTTCAACTAAATCTTCTTCCATTTTGTTAAAAATTTCATCAGCAGTTGTTGTTTCTATATAATTTGGAATCGTACCAGTTGGTGCAAATACATTAATTTTTTTCTCTGTTTTATCTTTCAAAACACCATCATTTTCACTAAATGTTTTTAGTGAATCTTTTAATTTTGTTTTTGTAATCTCTGCCATGCAAGAAGTTGTTACAGCAGTTTGAAAATCTTGAACCTTTTTGTTGTATTGAGAAATTGCGACATTATCATATTCAACACCAAAAATTTCTTTAAACTTATTTTTAAAATTATCATTTTTAACAGAATTATCCAAATCGTTAATCTGTTTTTTGTAAGTATCTAAATCTTCTTGAACTAATTTTGCTCTATTTTTAGAATTCCAAAGTATAGAAACACTATCTGCTACTTTACCTGCCCAACCATCCATTGCCAATTGACCATTAAATGAAGTTTGTGCATTTTTATAAGTTGTTGTCAATGCATTTACAACTTTATTATATTCTTTTGAATCATTTGCTTTACCACGAAAACTCAAATTTGTACACTCAAAAGTATCTGGAATTTGAGAATATTTATACAAATTCATCGATTGTTTTTTTGAAATTTTATTTATATTTGGTATAGAAAGACCTATTTTGTAAATATTCAATATAAAGTTCCTTAAATAACACTAACATGATTTTTAATGAATATAAATATTTAAAATTAACCTAAAAATCTATTTTATTAAAAAATTGTAACAATTAAAATTCACTCACAACATGTATTTTAACAAATTTATATTACTAAATCAGTAACCACTTTTTTAAATTCATCAGGGTTTTCATCAATCCATCGTAAAACTTTTTGAGCATTTTTATCAGTTTTAGCTTGTTCTTCAATTTTTAATTTAACATTTGAATAAGTAGCTTGAGTCAACATTTTTTTGCTCACGCTAAAAGCAGTTGTAGCAACTACACCAGCAGTTTCAATTTTAACTTTACCCATTACAGAAGATATTAATGTTCTAGCAAACATTTTTTCGGGAGTAATATTACTAAAATCACCTTTTAAAATATCTTTTGCTCCTGATTCTACAGCAGTACCAAGTGCTTTTGAAGTCATATCCCAAGCAGATTTAATAGTTTTGTTTTTTGAAACAGATGGAGCTAGTTTACCTAAACCTGCAGCTACAGAACCACCGGTATAAGCAAATACACCATCTATTACTGCATTTTTAGCTAAATTACCAACATTATCAGTAAAATCATTTTCTATATCGTTTG
>JBJFBU010000048.1:0-4702 GCA_051888595.1 Candidatus Gastranaerophilaceae bacterium
ATAAATTTACAGCAGAAAATATTCTTAATGATGAATATACACCACTTACTTTTCATCAACGTGTAGTTTTAGATAATTCTATTTGCGAATACCAAAATTTTATATCATTAGTTGAAACATTGGAGAAAAATAATGCCAGCAATAGTTAGTGATGTAGAATTAGGCTCAATTGCAGATGAAATAGATATTCAAGCCGGTGACGAAATTCTTGCAATAGATGATTGCGAGTTAACTGATTTAATTGATTATAATTTTTATTGCAAAACAGATTTTTTAACATTATCAGTAAAACACCAAAATGGTGAACTTGAAGATATCGAAATTGAAAAAGATTACGATGAACAGCTTGGTATAATTTTTGAGTCAGCTGTTTTTGATAAAATAAAACCATGTTTAAACAAATGTTTGTTTTGTTTTGTCGACCAACAACCCAAAGGACTTAGAAATACATTATACATAAAAGATGATGACTATAGATTATCTTATTTGCAAGGCACATACATTACATTAACAAATCTGAAAGAAGAAGATAAGAATAGAATTGCAAGAATGCATCTCGGACCATTATATGTTTCAGTGCATACAACAAATCCGGAATTACGAGTAAAAATGCTTAGAAATCCTAATGCTGGAAAAATTATTGAACAGCTAAAATGGTTTAAAAAACAGGATATACCAGTACATTGTCAAATTGTTTTATGTCCAAATTATAATGATGGCAAAGAATTAGATAGAACTCTTTCTGATTTAAAAAAATTAAAAGATACAATCCTTTCGGTTGCTATTGTTCCTGTAGGACTAACTCAGTTTAGAAAAGACAATCTTTTACAAGAAGTTGATGCAAAAATTGCAAAAGAAACAATTGAAATAGCTTCCAAATACAAAGGTGTCTGTTGTTCTGATGAATTCTTTATTCTAGCTGATGAAGAAATTCCACCTGCTAAATACTATGGAAATTTTTCTCAGCTTAGCGACGGTGTTGGTTCTTTAAGATATTTAATCGATGACTTCAAAAAACAAAAATTACCAAAAGCAATAAAAAATAAAACTCACATTATTTTAGCAACATCTTATGCCGCAAAAGTTGCAATGGACATTGTTTGCGAAGATTTAAACAAAATAAAAAATTTAACTTGTGAATGTTTACCAGTAAAATCAACATATTGGGGAAAAAACATTACAGTTGCTGGACTTATAACATCAGATGATTTAGTAAACACATTAAAAGATAAATCTTCTGATATAACATTTATACCTTCAATTATGTTAAAAGCATTTAGCGAAAAATTTTTAGACGGTAATGATTTGAATTATGTAAGAGAAAAAACTCATCACAATTTTAAAATAATACAAAACACAACTACAGTTAAAGAAATTGTAGATACAATAAAAAAACTTTAAACTTTATAATAAATATTATGTACAAAAAAACAGAACTTAGAACGAAAGCAAAATCAATAAGAAACAAACTGGATATAAAAAATTTAAGTAGTAAATTGTGCGAAAAATTAAAAAATACTAAAGAATTTCTAAACGCACAAAATATTATGATTTTTTACCCATTAAAAAATGAAATAAATTTACTTGAATTATTGGAAATACCAAACAAAAAATTTTACTTACCCAAAATGAAAGGATTAACTTTAAATGCATGTCCTTATAAATTGGGAGATAAACTTATAACACAAAATTTTGGTATAAAAGAGCCTATAACGACACCTGTTTCGCCAAAAATACTTGATTTAGTAATTGTTCCAGCACTTATGATTGATAAAAACAATAACAGACTTGGATATGGCAAAGGCTATTACGATAGATTTATAACTAAAACTAATGCCAAAACAATAGTTTGCATACCAAATGAATTATTGATTGATGAAATTCCAACGGAATCGCACGACAAAAAAATTGATATAGTTATAATTGTTTAAATTTACTAACTATTCCAAACCCAATTCTTGCTTTGTCATTCTGTTGTCATAATCAATACGACCAATCAATTTATTAATACGTTTTGCAATATCAGTAAATTGAGGAATAGACAAACTTTGAGCCCCATCTGATGAAGCATTATCTGGATCATGATGTACTTCCATCATAATACCATGAGCACCGGCTATCAATGCAGCTTTTGACATTGGTTCTATCAAATATCTTCTACCAGTTGCATGACTAGGGTCAACTATAATCGGAAGATGTGAAATTTTCTTAATAACTGGTACTGCTGAAAGATCTAAAATATTTCTTGTATAAGCATTATCAAAAGATTTTATACCTCTCTCGCACAATATAACATTTTTATTACCATTGCACATAATATATTCAGCAGCTAACAAGAATTCTCTAATGCTTGAAGCTCCGCCTCTTTTCAATAATACTGGGCGTTTTGACTTACCTACTGCTTTTAATAAAGAGAAATTTTGCATATTTCTTGCACCGATTTGAATTACATCTGAGTATGTTTCAACCATGTGTAAATCATTTGAATCTACAAGTTCTGTAACAACTAACAATCCAGTTTTTTCTTTTGCACGAGCTAAATAAATAAGAGCTTTTTCTTCCAATCCTTGAAAATCATAAGGTGAAGTTCTTGGTTTAAAAGCACCACCTCTTAAAAATTGACAACCCATTTCTTTTACTGCGTAAGCAACATCTAACAATCCTTGATAATCTGATTCTACAGAACAAGGTCCAGCTATTATTACAGGTCTTTCCAATCCGCCAACTTTTACACCATTATCAAATTCTACAATAGTGTCATCTTGTTTACCTTCTCTAGAAGCTAATTTATATGGTTCTTGGATAATTTTTACTTCTCTAACACCATCTAATGAACCCAACGAACGAGGATCAAACATTTTTTTATCGCCAATAGCTGCGATAACTGTCATTACCTCGCCTCTATTCAAAACAACTCTAAACTCATGCTTTTCTAAAGTTTTCACAACTCTTTGAATATTGTCTTCTGATGTTCCTGGTTCCATTATTATAATCATGTTCATACCTCTTTATAGTCTTAATTAAGACTATAATAGCATAAAATGTAAAAATAAAAAAATAACATTAAGAAATAAAAAGAACTTTGCACAAATGTGATTTTGTTGCCTGCGTAACCTCGCAGGTGGGTGAACACCTTGACTAATCCGTTTCCGACTGGCAATATTTCTATTGATCGGTATACTTCAATGTCATAGAGTTAATTCTCCCTTTAGTAAAAAATGTAGGAACAAAATAAACATCCATGCAAAGTACTTACATTATGTCACATGTTTTACTAAGTTTCAAGTCCACAATTGGCTAAAATTTATAAAATAACAAAATTAAGGTAATTTATATCTCAATACAGAGTTAGACCCCTGAGATGAAATATAAAGCATTTTGCCTTTTAAATATAGTCCATAAGGCTTTTTGACATTACCAATTACAACACTGACTTCGCCTCTTTTGCTAATTTTTAAAATATTATCATTCAAATAATTTGCAACGTATAAATTTCCATAAACGTCCATTACAAGACCTATAGGACCATTAATTTTCTTATCTTTTACATAAATAACACGTCTGCCGTCTGGAAATATTTTCATTATAGCATTATCAGAATAACACGCTACATAAAGGTTACCAAAATCATCACTTGCCATGCCTGTTGGACCTTGAATACCTTCAAACAAGAACGAGCTATTTGGTATTGATAAAGAATCATCAGTGCTAAGAGGAATATCAATATGCACAGGTTGTCTAACCTGTCCTTGAATATTCGATGCTAGAGCTCGTGCTAACGTATATTGCGGAGAAGATGCTGGAATTATAGAAATGTATTTGAGAGCTTCATCGTATTTTTTTAATTGATAAGCAGAATAAGCAGCTTTATAAAGTGCTTCTTCATCTTCTGGACATCTTACTACTATTTGTTGAAAAACTAATAACGCAGAATCGTACTGTTTTAAATATTCCAAAATACTGCCTAAATTATAATAAGCATCAATAAAATCTGGACTGATATTTATTGCACTTCTAAATCTTTCAGCAGCCTTTTCATATTGACCTATTTTATAAAAATCAACGCCTTTATTGTATTCTAAGCGTGCTTCATTCGATACCTCTGCCATAGCAGACAAAGGTAACAATGCAAGCATAAAAAATATTATAAAACGTTTAATCATATATTTATATACTATTCAATTTTTCAATTAATTTGTGATTTTTATTTGCAAATTCGCTACCACGAGCTTCAATAGCCATTTTTAAAATTTCAGGTAAATCAATTGTTGTCATTGACTTGAATTGATTTGGTAATCTTAATGACCAATTTGCATCACCAGATGTACCTGGTACATTGTATACATCTTTAATGTTGAAATAATCAGTAAAGAAGATTTGAACATTTTGAGCTTTTGATGCAAATATTTCAACTAATTTAATCTTAGCTAAAAATTCAGCATCTTGAGTCAACTTAACAATAATATCATCTTTATTTTCTGATTCAGCAAATAAATCTTGTACTAAAGCTTTTGCGTGTAAATAAGCTTCATGAGTATTAACTAATGAATCTGCCCACATTCTAATTGGTTGATTATCGTGAGTACCAACCATTGCCCAACATTTTTCTGTAATGTTTTTACATCTATATGGGTGCTCTTCAGTTTCTGGTACAACGAATTGAGTTAATCTCATACCCTGTAAACCGTATTTTTTCATAACT
>JBJFBU010000049.1:0-16442 GCA_051888595.1 Candidatus Gastranaerophilaceae bacterium
ATTTTGATTTATTTCGATACCTTTTCCACTTACATTTTTTTTGTCAGCAAGCATTTTTAAAAGCGTACCATCACCACAGCCTAAATCCAAAACTTTAGCTCCATCTTCAACAATATCAACAATTGTTGAATAGTTTACATGTAAAGATTGGTTATTTTCCATTGTTTGTAATCTCCAACCGGTTATACACTTGTGAATTTATTTCGCCACCTATTAAAATTAAAATTGAAGAATAATACAACCAAACCATTAACACTGCAAATGCACCAATAGTGCCATATATAAAATTGTAAGTATGAAGATTATTTACATATATTGAAAATCCCCAAGAACCTAATAACCAAAACGTACAAAAGAAAAATGTTCCAGGGACAGTACTTTTTAATTTTAATAGTTCAGGACCTTTCAAATCTGGTAGAATATAATACTGCAAAAATGCCATTATATACAACGAAACAAACGCTATTGGCCAACGTAAAAATAACCACATAGAAGCTGCTTCTTGTCCCAAATTTAGATATGTAACGCAAAAATTAAAAATTATTTTACCGAAAATAATCAAATTAATTGTTATAAATAAAACTGAAGTGTTCACTATAACCATGAAAAACGCTAATATTCTAGTATAAAAAAATGAACGAGTTTCTCCCAATTTATAAGCTCTATTCAATCCTTTTGAAATAATTGCAAGAGTGTTTGTTGTTAAAAACAACGTAATTACAAAACCAAGAATAGCCCAAAAGCCACCTTTGTTATAAAAAATAGCTTCGTGTAAAACAGTTTGCACCAAATCTATTGAATCTCCAGGCATTATTGAAGACATAAATGAAAAAATAGGGCGAATAAACTCGTGTTTTCCAGCCCAACCAAAAATGCCGGTCAAAAAAAGCATCATTGGGAAAATGCCTAATACACACATAAATCCCATCTCAGAAGCCATTCCAAAAAAATCGTTATTGACTACTGATTTTATCAACCTTTTTAAATAAATAAATGCTTTTTTCATTCCAAACCTTGATTTTTAAGTTGTTCTAAAAGTTTTTTTACAGAATCCTCTGCAGTATGTTTCAAAACACAACCTGAAGCAAATTTATGTCCGCCACCATTGAACGCTGAACATATTTCTGCAACATCAATATTTTTACTTCTCATTGATACTTTAAACATTTTATTGTCAAGCTCTTTCAAGATAAAAGCGACTTCTGTTGTATCAATAGAACGCAATATTTCAACCAAACCTTCTGTAAAATCATCATTGCCTAAGAATTTTTCCAAATCTTTTTTGTAAACCACAATGTAAGCAATTCTGTCATCTGATAAAAATTCAGCTTTATTTATGCAATACGCTTGAAATTTTACCAAATTTTTAGATTTTGATTCATAACAATTTTTGTAAACTTTTTTAGGATTAGCTCCCGCTTTTACAAGTTTTGAGGCTATTTTTAAAGCTAACGCACTTGTATTATCAAATCTAAATCCACCTGTATCAGTCAAAATTGCAGTATAAACAGCTTCTGCAATATTTTCATCAATATTCCAACCATGATTTTCTGCAATTTTAAACAGAACTTCTCCGGTAGAACTTGCAGACCCTTCAACAAATTTTATATTGGCATCATAATTGTTCGTTTTGTGGTGGTCAATTGCAACTTTTATTCTTGCCTTTTCGTAAAACACTTTACCTTCAAAAATTCTATCTAAGGCAGCTACATCAACAAGTACAACCATATCATAAATCATAGAATTATCAAATTCAGAAATATGTTTGATATCACGAACTCCTGCCAAAAATTCATACATTTTTGGAATTTTTGAAACAACCATCATCTCAGGTTTCTTTTTATAATTCTTATAAATTAAATCCCTAAGTGCAAGCATTGAACCCAATGCATCTCCATCCGGATTTACATGTGATATAATTAATATGTTCTTTGATTTTTTTATGCTATCATCTAAATTCAAATGTTCCATAAATTTATTATACCACAAGCAAACTTACAGGTTATAAAATGACTAAAAAAGTTCTCTATACAGACTTTGACGGAATTGACAACGTTATATCTGAAATGATGAAAAGCCCAGAATTTAAAAAAGCTTTAACAAAAAGCAACCTTTTTAAGTTTTGGGACAAAGTTGTTGGTGAAAAATTTATCGGAAAATCAAAACCTTACTCTATGACAACAAATTCAGTAATGGTAATAGCTTGCAAAAATTCAACTGTAGCCCAAGAATTATTGCTAAGAAAAAATAAAATTTTAATAGAGCTTAAACCATACCTCAAATCATTAAAAATGAAGGTAAAAGATTTAAGATTTGATGCAAAACGCTGGGTTGAAAATACAGATTAGCAACTTTTTACTCGTTTGTTCAAGAATTAAGCACCAAAATAATTTTTTAAACCTATTGTAAGATTTTCGTTTTTACACAATTTTTTCAATTTTGAAATAGCTCTATTTTCTATTTGACGAATTCTTTCTCTTGAAACGCCATAATGTGAACCAATTTCATCAAGAGTTTTCTTTTCTCCATTATTATCCAAACCATAACGCATAATTAGAACATCACGCTCTTTTGGCATTAGTTGATTTAACATTTTTCGAATATCTTCAAGCATATTCTCTTGTGTAACCATAGAATCAGGAGTTATTGCCGAATCATCTACAATATAGTCTGCTATCTTTGTTGAATCATCCTTTTGATTTGCAGGTGTTTCAATACTGATTGTAGATTGAGCAGATTTTATAATTTGATTTAACTTCGTTACTGTTATACCTAAACGATAAGCAATTTCTTGCTTTGTAGGATTTCTACCATATTCAGTTGTTAAATCAATTGTTGTCTTTTTGATTTTATTTAATGACTCTATCATGTGAATAGGAAGTCTTATGGCTCTTGCTTTATCTGCAATTGCTCTTGTAATAGACTGTTGTATCCACCAAGTTGCATAGGTTGAAAATTTGTATCCTTTTGCATAATCAAATCGTTCTGCAGCCTTCATAAGTCCAATATTACCTTCTTGAATTAAATCAAGGAATGACAAACCTCTGCCTATGTATTTTTTTGCAATACTAACAACTAAACGCAAATTTGCATTTACCAAAACATTCTTTGAAAATTCACTATGCTCATTTTTGATTTTTTTTGCAATATCAAGTTCTTCCTCTGATGATAAAAGAGGAATTTTACCAATTTGTTGTAAATAAATTCTAACCGAATCATCAGCATTTACAGAGCTTATACTTTCTTGAACTTTTGGATCGGCAACTGTATCAAGAATATCTTCATCATCTTCTTCTGATTGAAGGCTTTGAAAATCTACACCTTCTTCTGATATTTCATCACTTAATTCAATTTTTTCTAATTCTTTGCTCATAATTTCGTCCTATATTCATTCTATATTTTAGAATTTACTTGCTTGTTAATTTTTGTCTAACTGCTTCAAAAATAATAATACTTAATGCATTTGAAACATTTAATGAATTAAAATCTTTCATCATTGGTATTTTTGTTTTAAAGTCAGCCAATTTAATTATCGATTTTGAAACTCCGGCATGTTCTGCACCCATAACCAGTGCAAAATTCATATCTGTATAATTGATATCGCAATAATTATCTTTTGCATCAGCCTCTGCCGCAATTACCCACCAGTCCGATTCTTGTAGTCGTTGCAATGCACTTACTAGGCTATTGACTTTTATTATAGGAATATGGTTTGTCGCACCAGCTGAAGTTTTTTCTACAATAGAATTAACTTGTACATTACGTCTTGAAGGAATCATTATTGCATCAACACCTGCACAAACACAAGATCTTATAATTGCACCCAGATTGTGAGAATCTTCAATTCCGTCTAATACAACCAAGGATGAATTTTTATGCGGTTTAGAAATAAACTCTTCAAAGTTCATATATTTTATAGGTGAAATTAAAGCAACAACACCCTGATGGTTATATTGCGAATATTGTGAAAATTTTTCTTTTGCAACAAACTGAAAAATTATGCCTCTTTTTTGAGCCATTTCTTTTATTTTTGCGACTTTCCCGTCTGTATGAATGTTATTTGAAATTAATATTTTGTTAATTTCTCTACTACCAGATTCCAAAGCTTCAATTATTGCATTTTTACCAAAGATTACGTCTTCTTCCACTACTTGCAAACCTCAAGCATTCTATTTATGCAACCTACTGCCTTTTTAGCAACTTCTTCATCTACAGTAATTTCATTGTTTTCATTTTTTAAAACATTATAAATATCTTCTAAAGTGTTATGTTTCATATTTGGACAAACAATATTGTCTTTAATAAGAATAAATTCTTTTTCTGGACAATCTCGTTTCAATCTATCAACAACACCTTTTTCTGTTGATATAATAAAGGTCTTTTCAGAGCTTTGCTTTGCAAACTTCATAATACCTGTTGTACTTCCAACATAATCTGCAAGTTTACAAACTTCTTTATGACATTCTGGGTGAGCCAAAACTAAAGCATTTGGATATTTTTTTCTTGCAGATTCAATATCTTCAGGCTTAATTCGCAAGTGAGTAGGGCAAAATCCTGGGTAAGTTGTTATCTTTACACCGTCCAATTGAGTTTCTACCCATTTTCCTAAATATGTATCCGGCAAGAACAAAATTTCTTTAGCTTTTAAGCTATCAACAACTTTTACAGCATTTGAGCTTGTACAGCAAATATCACATTCTGATTTTACTTCAGCTGTAGAATTTACATAGCAAACAACTGGAATATCTTTGTTATTTGCTTTAAATTCTCTCAATTGCTCTAGATTTATCATGTCAGCCATAAGACACCCTGATTGCATGTTAGGCAAAAAGACTCTTTTCTTTAGCGAAATTATTTTTGCAGTCTGAGCCATAAAATAAACACCTGCAAAAACAATAATATCTGCATCTGTTTTAGCTGCCATTTGACTTAAATATAGAGAATCTCCAACAAAATCGGCAACTTCATCAATTTCTATATTTTGATAGCAGTGACCTAAAATAACTGCATTCTTTTCTTTTTTTAATTTTAAAATTTCATCTTTTAACATTTATTTCAACCTTATTTCATGATGTTTGACGTAATTTTATGTTTAAACTATAATTGTCCTAAGATATTATATAATAAAATTACAAAAAATAGAACACATGTTAGAACAATTATTATCTCTACTAGGAACAAAAGCAACCACAAAAACAACCATAGGTGTTTCTGTGTCACCTAGTATTGGGCTTGAAATGATTGAAATCAATCCAAAAAGTAAAGCTATTTTAAAATATGGTTGCAAACCACTTGAATATGATGCTTCAAAAAGAGAAATTGCAAATTATGAAGAGTTTAAAGAAGCTTTAGTTGGCTTATTTGAAGAATTAAGCATAGACAAAAGAAGTAATATTGTTCTTACTTTGCCATCTGTACACTACGGATTAGCTTCATTACCTACAATGCTAGGTGATGCTGGTGTTAATAGTGCTTTAGTATCAGAAGTTGAACAAAATTCATACATATTTAAACGTCAAGACCCTGTTATTAGTTGGGTTGATGCATATCCTGCCGGAGATAAAGAAAATAGAGAGATTTTATACGGAGCTTTACAACAAAACGCTATAGATGAAATTAATGCTGTATGCTCAGAAGTTGGTTGTAACCTTATGGCAATCGAATCTTCTCACAACTCTATTTTGAAATGTTTAGATTTTAATGCACTTGCTGAAGAACAAATGACTCCAAATACAACTTGGAATTTAATGATTATCAGCAATAACAGTTATTCTATGATAACTCTTAACGAAAAAAGTGTTATTGAATACAGAGAAGAACCTCTTGCTCTACGTTCTTTCGTTGGTGACGAAATTTATGAAGCAATTATCTCATCTTCTCAAATTACATTAAAAACTGTCCCATCAAATTATTTGTATATTATTTCTGAAACAGATATGGTATCTGCAGAAGTTTTATCAATGAAAATTCCTTTTGATGGAAATATTAAATTCTTAGAAAGTAATAAATACGTTCAAACACCATTAATGCAAGCTTCTTATGATATCTTGCCTAATTTATTACTTAAAATTTCGCCTGAAGCTATCGGTACAGGTCTTTATATAAACTCAAATTTCCCATTCAAATTCAATTTGTTGGGTAAAAAAGTTGAAGAAGTAAAACTTCCAGAAGAATCACCTGTTTTAAGATTTGGTAGCACAGAAATTGAGCTTAATTCTAACACATTAAAAAGATTAACTATTTTGATTGCAATTATTATTCTTATTCCTGCAGGACTTGTGTACTATGGACTTAATTTCTACAATGGTCAGCAACAAGCCCAATTGGATGAAATTAATGCATCAATAGAAAGAAATAGAGCTGAGCTTGAAAAATACGAAAGTATTAATAAAAAGAATGTCTTTGACGAAAAAATGGCAATTATAAAAACACAAGCTCAAAACAGAAATAAGTTAATCTTGTACACTGCAATTGGATTGAATTTACCACAAAAAACATGGTTAATTTATTTAAAATTTAACAATGGTGATAAATTCGATTTAATTGGTAGAGCTACAAATGTTGAAGATGTTTACACCTTCTTTAAAGGAATGAAAATGTCTGTTATAGATTCAAACCTAAGATTGAGCAGACTTGAAATGTCAGCAAATTCTGTTGATAATCTTGTTGTTTCTGATTTAAACAGCATAAAACCCACATTCTATGAATTTGAATTGACAAATATGACTGATGAAGAAATTAAACAAGTTGATGATGAAATTAATACAGAATATGATGAAGAAGGTAAACCAAAAGAAAGAGATGAAAACGCTCCAAGACGTAAACGTGGCTTCTTGTTCGGTGATTTCTTAAATTTACCAGAATCAAGTTCTGATTCAACAGAAAATAACGAAACTCAAGATTCGCAACAAAACGAACCACCTTCTAGCTTACCGGCAAATCTTGAATCAATTGAGAAATTTTAAAAAAGGAATATAGTAAATGCAAAAATATAAAGAAGCTTTAATTTATCTATTTTTAATAATTGGTATGGTATATTTCCTTTATACACAAATTCAACCTCAGTTTGTAAAATTATTCGATTTGCAAAATCAAATAAAAACTCAAACTGAAGTCAATAATTCATTGGAACAACAAGTTCAAGTGGCAAAAGCAAAATTTGAACAACAAAAGAAAATGAATACTCTTGATGAGTTACAAAAACGTATTTACGAACCTAATGGAACTGCAATTGATGCTGATTCAACATTTACTGTGATTCTTGATGATGTAATTGAAATGGCAAGAAAAAACCACATCAAAACTCACTCTATAAAATCAAAACTTAATCCGGAAGACGATATTTTCATTAAAGGTAATTCTGACGTATATTCAGCTTACAGAATGGATATGAAAATCGTAACAAATTACTCTGATTTTGAAAACTTTATTCAAGATTTATACAAATACAATTACTTAACTAATATTAACAGCATTGAAATATTTCCTTATGTAAAAAATAAACGTGTGTTATTAATTAATTTCACATTAACACTTTATGCTAAAAACATTGGAAATTCTGATCAACCTTCAGAAGCACCAAAACAAGAAGAAGGTAATCAAAACCAGGATCAAGCCCAAGCTCCAAATCCTCAACCAGTACCTTAATTTTAGTTAAGGTTTTGGTTTAGCGTTGTCTGCTTGCTAATTTAGCTTTGGAAATTTTTATAGTTTATCGAGAACATTTTTTCATTATTTTTTACACAGGTAGCACAAAATGGCGTTTCCAGACAAACTTTTTTGCCATAATCTGTAAAATCAGCACCCATTCTACCTCTATGGTCATTTGCTAAAAAGGGGCATACATAAACACCTTTTTCGGTTAATATTCTTCCATATTGACAATCCAAGTTTTTAAACTCATTAATCAACTCTCCTTCAGAATTTTCCTTGTCATAGTATTGATTTATTTGAAAATTATAATCCTCAACTTTTACACCTAAATTTTCAAAAATTTTCTCAAATTCACAAATTAGAGTTTTCTTATCTTCTTTATAAAAATTTGTAACGTTAAATATTGGATTAAAATCATACCTTACTAATATTTTTGAAGAATGAATAACTTGCCTAAAAGCTCCTCTATTTCTAACTTCGTCATTTTTCAATTCATTATAGTGTACTAATGGGAGCATAAAAATAATCTCGTTTTCGCCCTCATCTTCAACTTTTTTAAGAAATCTTATCTTTTTTTCATTTAAAAATGAACCATTCGTACAAATGCAAACATTTGTTCTTTTCAAACATAGCCTTAAAATAGCGTTAAAATCACTATGCAACATAGGTTCTGCACCAGTAAGATAAATACAATAAATATTTTCATTTATCGTATCTTCAAGTGCCTGTTTGATTTTATCTATACTAATAAAATCTTTTTGTGATTTTGAAAACGGAAAATCAATGTAACAATGTTTGCAACGTTGATTACAATTTTTTGCCGTCATCTCTATAAAAATATTGTTTAACTCTTTTAACTCACAAACTGGAGCTTTATATAATTGATTTGTTGCCATAATTTCACCCTTCTTTTCACTTACATTTTAAGATTTAAAATTAAAAATGAAATTCGACAACAGGGTACTTTTATTTAAAATTTATTATGCAAAAACAAATTTGCTATTGCCTAAATTTAAAGGTTTAAGCATTTTTTCAACTTCTTTTGATGCAACTATCCATTTTATGCAACCTTCATTAAATCTTAAATAATGATATGTTGAAGCAATTGTAGCAACTTTTGAAGCATCCATTAAATTCAAAGATGAAATATCAATATTCATTTCTGAAGATTTGCTTTTACGAATAGATTTTTTAATAAAATCTAAAATTTTGTCTGTATTTTTTTCTGTTGGGATAATATAACTATTTTCTATTTTGGCTTTTAACATTTTTCTAACTCTCTTACAAGTTTTTTATCGGACATAACATTACAAAAATTTGAGATTTTGTATATATTTAATACATTTAGAGGATATTATTGTATAATATATAAGAAAGGTATAATTATTATGCAAACAATTGACTTAACTAAAACAGCTAAAAACGTCTTGGACATTGAAGCTAAAGCTATTCTTAGAATTAAAGATAATTTAGATATAAAACAATTTAATAATGCAATTGAAACAATTTATAATTGCAAAGGTCGTGTTATTGTTACTGGCATGGGGAAATCTGGTCATATAGGTAAAAAAATTGCAGCGACTCTTTCTTCTACAGGAACACCTTCATACTTTTTACACCCAGCAGAAAGTACTCACGGAGATTCTGGTATCATAACAAAAGAAGATGTTATTATAGCAATTTCAAACAGTGGTGAATCACAAGAATTACTTAACTTATTACCGCTTTTAAAACGCTTCGGACTTAAAATTATTGGCATGACAGGAAATCCTCAATCAACCTTGGCAAATGCAAGTGATATTATTCTTGATATATCTGTAGAAAGAGAAGCATGCCCATTGGGAAAAGCTCCTACCGCTTCAACAACGGTAACATTAGCTGTTGGTGACGCCCTTGCAATTTGTCTTTTAGAAAAAAGGGGATTTACAGAAGAAGACTTTTTAATTTTTCATCCATCTGGAGCCCTTGGAAAAGGCTTTACTTACAGGGTTAAAGACCTTATGAAGTCTGAAGATTTACCAATTGCAAAAGAAAATGATTTCTTTATGGATGTTGTTAGCTTAATTTCTGCACATAAACTTGGTATGGCTATAATAACCAATAACGACAACATTTTAACTGGTATTTTAACAGATGGCGACATTAGACGTAATATCACAAAACACAATGATATTCAGAATATAAAAGCATTTGATGCTATGACCAAACAGCCAAAAACAGTAGAAGCAGACTCTTACGCTGAAAGTGCTTTACATTTAATGGAAAAATACTCTATTACAGCCCTTCCTATTACAGATAAAGAAGGTCATCCAGTAGGTATAGTACACATTCACGATCTTTTGAAAGCAGGTGTTGTTTAATGGAAAATCTTAATAAAATTACTGAAATCGCTTCTAAAATCAAGCTTTTAGCATTTGACGTTGATGGCGTAATGACAAACGGTGATATTACATACGATGAAAACGGTGTAGAATACAAGACTTTCAATGCTAAGGACGGTCATGGGCTTGTTTGTGCACAAAAAGAAGGTCTTATAACAGCTATAATCACTGCTAGGTGTAATGGTACAGTAAAACATAGAGCTGAAAATCTTAAAATAAATGAATTATACCAAGGTCAAAAATTTAAACTTCCAGCTTTGGAAGAAATTATGAAAAAATATAATTTGACTTTTGAACAAGTATCATATATGGGTGATGATTTGCCTGATATCTGCATTTTGGAGAAGGTAGGATTAAAATGTTGTCCAAATGATGCGGTTGATAAAGTTAAAAATATATGCAATTTTGTTGCAACTAAAAATGGTGGAAAAGGGGCTGTAAGAGAGCTAACAGACTTTATTCTATCGGCACAAAACAAAATGTACTAACTAAATAGTACACTTTAAATAGGTTTTATTAAAAATAGGAGAAAAAAGTTATGTATGAAGTAAAAGCACAAGTTGAATTTTCAGCAGCACATCATCTTTTACAATACGATGGCGGTAAATGCGAAGCACAACATGGTCATAATTGGTTAGTAGAAGCTGTTGTTAGAGGTGATATCCTTGACCAAAGCAACATTCTTGTTGACTTTAAGGCTTTAAAAAGAGAATTAAGACTTATTTTGGCTGATTTAGATCATAAAGATTTGAATGAATTACCTGATTTCAAAAACGAAAGTCCAAGTAGTGAATTTATTGCAAATTACATTTACTACAGATTAAAAGAAAAATACGTTGAATTATATAAAGTTTCTGTTTGGGAAAGCAGAGAATCTTGTGCTACTTTTTATGAGGTAGAATAATGAGTACATTACAAGCTTTAATTTTAGGTATCGTACAAGGTTTGAGTGAATTTTTACCAATCTCAAGCTCTGCACACATTGTATTTACTCAGAATATATGTGCTGTTTTATCAGGAACGACTGTTGATTTAGAGTCAAAACAACATATTTTTCTAAGTATGATGCTTCATTTAGGAACATTAATAGCTATTTTTATTTATTTTAGAAATGAAATTTGGGATATCACAAAAGACTTTTTTAAAGCTTTATTTAATAAAGATTTCTCAAATACAAATGCTAAAATGGGTGCATACATTCTATTAGGCACATTTTTTACAGTATTGGTTGCTTATCCATTAAAAGATGTTTCTGAAAAACTAATGTCATATCCACAAATTGTTGCAGCACTGCTAATTTTAACCGGATTTGTACTATTTTTTAGTGAGTTTAAATCAAAACACATGAAAGAACATAGTGACACTTTGAGCATAAAACATGCTATTTTAATAGGTTTAGCTCAAGGTTTGGCAGCATTTCCAGGATTCTCTCGCTCAGGTTGGACAATTGCAATGGGTTTATTCTCAGGATTGGATAGAGTTACAAGTACAAAATTCTCATTTCTACTTGTTATTCCTATAATTCTAGGAACATCTATTTGTTACCCACTTTTAGAAATTGAATATAGTGAACTTGTAACATACAATTGGAAAGCAATTATCTTAGGAACAATCGTTTCAGCCATTGTTGGCTTCTTTTGCATAAAGTATTTTTTGAAATTTGTGGCAAGATTTACAATGAACTTTTTTGCATATTACTGCATAATCATAGGCTTAATGGTAATTAGCTTTTTTACAGGAATTTCAATAGGTTCATAACTTTACTACAATAAGCAAATCAAAAGACTGCACTTATTTAAAACAAATGCAGTCTTTTTGTGTTTAGGGTGGGTTGGGGTAAATGAAAGTATTTGTGTGAAATGTCTATTTTTAAACTTTTTGAAATATGAAAATATATTCGTGTTGAAAAATTGAAAATCCACCTGCTAAAGCTCTATAACGCCATAAGTTAGCATTTTTACCTTTAGCTCGTTCATTACCTTGAATATCTTTAACAATAATTGATTTCAAGATAAAGCCTAGATTTTGCATTCTTTCCATACATTTGAAGCCTAATGGTTGTACTTGCGAATTTTTGTAGCTGTCACCAATAATCAATGCAGCAAACCTTCCTTTTTCAAGTAAGTCATAACCATTTTTAGCTACTTTTTCAAATAAATCGTAAAAATCTTCAGTTGATGAACAATTTGATAAATCTTCTTTTTTATCAGAAAACTTGATTATATCATCATAGGGTGGGTGCAAGATTAGAAGCTGTGCTTTTTCTTCGCCCATAACTTCTAATCTAGCTTGGATTTTTTCTTTTGCTTCTTCTGTTGTAGAATCAGCACATATCAAATTCACGTCTGTAACCAATTGTTTTGGTGTAAATTTTTCGCTAACGTGATCAACTAATTCTTGTTTTAATTCAACACCGATACAACGACGATTCATGTTAATCGCTTCAATACCTGATGTTCCTGAACCAAAGAATAAATCTAAAACAACATCATGTTTTTTTGTATATCTTTCATAAAGTTGTTGTGCAATTTGAGGAATATAATTTCCGTGGTATTCATTTGAATGTCCACCAGTTTTCAATCTTGTTGGAAATTGCCAAAAAGTATCTGTCTTAACTTCTGGATAATTTCTCCATTCTTTTAAGTTAATATCATTATAAGCAGTCGTTTTTATAGGATTTGTTGTAACGACATTCAAATTAACACGAGTTTGTGCTTCTTTAACATTTACTTTTGCCATCTCTTATTACTTATCCTCTGTCCCTCTTTGTGTCTTAATAATATAGGATTACTTAAAAAATGTAATCAAATAAAAAGAGGATATTGAAAAATTTATCTACATAATTAAGAGGATAAATTTTGAATAAGCAAAAAGGCGTTTGCAGTATACTGCAAACGCCTTTTTGCTTATAATCTTTCTTCTAATGGAATTGTATTTTTTGCTTGAACAAGTTTTTTTGCTGCAATTTTTGCCATATTATCTTCGTTATATGGTACATCATCAACTTCTTCTTTAAAGCCAAATCCATATTGGAATGCTGATGGGACTTGAGATACAATTTGTTCGTATTCGCCAATAATTGAGTTTACACAATGTACAACACCTGGTTTAATTACTACAACTTCACCCTGTTTAATAATTTTTACTTGAGGTTTACCATTCTTTACTATATTTAAGGCTGCACAACCACTTGTTACTAAATAAACTTCTGATTGAGCTTTATCTTTGTATGATGGATGTTTATGTAATTTTTCGCTTTTGTGCAATTTTCTCATATCAACTGGTTTTTCAATGTCTGATTGAACCATTGATGTACCCATACTTAATGCTTTGCCGTCTTTAGTTGCCATAGCTGTTGAATTTGTAATCCAGCAACTATCTTCTAATGACCAGTTATTTAATTTTTTATCAAATGAGTACATTGCTATATCATCTGCTAAAAAGTTTAAACCCGTAAGATCGTAACCTGCTTTATTATCTTTATTCCAAGCATCTACGATTGTTTTAATTTCTTTTTTAGAGAATTTTTCTGGATTTAAGCAACCTTTCAATTCATCAACATTTGCAAAATTCTTTGTCCAGTAAAGTTCTTTACTATTTTTATCTTTTGTATTAAGTAAAACATTTTCGTCTTTTAAGCGTTGAATAACTTCATCACTCATTTGACCTTTTGTTACTTTTCTTGTTAATTTGCCAGATTTCATTGCATCCAAAACATCTGTATACAAAGGCATCATAGAGTTTACTTCTTCTCTTGTAAAGCCACTTTCAATTAATCTTTTTTCTTGAAATTCTGGATTATAATAATTATTGAATTTAATATAGCCATTTTTTTCTGTAACAACAGCTCTATCCACTAATTTTTCAACCAATTCTGGAGCAAATTTTGATTTTGAAATTTCACCATTATATAAATGTGCGTTAATATTTCTCAATTCGTTATATTTTGCTCTAATTGGTTTTGTACCGGCATTTGACGAGTAATCATCATACCAGTCAAAGTTTTTTTCTGAAGTCATTACCATAGGGTAACCTTTTGTAACTTCAATTTTTGCTTTTGAATTTTTATTCAAAACAATTGCAGTATTTTCTTTTATATCTGTTGTTTTGCCATCAATTGTAATTGTTCCTGTTGCTTTTTTAGGAAAAACAATATGGGTATCTTTTTCGAACACATTTTTATGTTTCAAAAATTTGATAGCATCATTACCATAAATCAATTCTGTACCAGTTTTTTGTTCAACAATAAAACCGCCATTTTCAGTTTTTTTCATTTCAACTTCTTTGCCATCCGGATTTAACATTGTTGCTTTTTTTATAACTGGAGCATTACCTGTAAAGTTTACATGACCGGAATAATTAATCATTTCAGGTTTTGATGCATAACTATAACTTGCACTTTGAGTTTTTGCTTCGGGTTTTTTATTAACATTTTGGACATTTACCAATCTGTTATAACCAATAGAATTAATATTCAAAACCAAATTCCCCACAACATATAATTATCTACAATCTTATAAACAAACTCGAAATCAAATAATTGCCATGGTTTTAGCCATTTTTAAGTTTTGTTACAAAACTAGTACGTTTATAATTCCTTCATGTTTTTACTATAATTAAATCATGGCAAGAATTAAACAACTATCAAAAAATCTTGTAAATCAAATTGCAGCAGGCGAAGTTATAGAAAGACCAATGTCCGTTGTAAAGGAGCTTGTTGAAAATTCTGTTGATGCAGGTGCAACGAAAATTAGCATTGAAATTAGCAATGAGTGCAGAAATATCCGTGTTGCTGACAATGGTTGCGGTATACATCCAGATGATATTATGCTTGCATTCTCAAAACATGCAACAAGTAAAATTGAAAATTCCGAAGATTTATATTCTATAAAAACTCTTGGGTTTAGAGGTGAAGCACTAGCTAGTATTATTTCTATTGCAAAAGTTACTTGCACAACAAGAACTCAAGATTATGACAATGGATTTAAAGTTGAATGTCAAAATTCAGAAGTTAAAAAATCACAAGTTGGGTGTGCTGTTGGAACAATTATGAATGTTCAAGACCTGTTCTACAACATTCCTGCAAGATTAAAATTTTTAAAAAGTGCTAAAACAGAATTTTCTTACATACAAGAGCTTGTTCAATCTTTAGCTCTAATAAATACAAATGTTGCATTTGAGCTTAAAAATAATGATAAAACTGTTCTTAAAACAAACGGCCTAGATAACTTATTAAATACTATCAAAGATTTATACTCAAAAGATATTGCAAATAACTTAAAAGAAGTATTAAAAAACGATGAATTATCAGGTTTGAGAATTTCTGGATATGTTTCGACTCCAGATTATACACGCTCTAGCAAAAAATATAATATCTTTATAAACTCTAGAACTGTAAAATGCCCTATTTTTCAAAAAGCAATTGATACAGCTTACAAAAATTTAACTTCTAAAGGAAAATACCCTTTTGTTGTTTTAAACCTTGAACTTCCCCCAAACGATGTTGATGTTAATGTTCATCCTACAAAAAAAGAAGTCAGATACAAAAATACAAATCAAATTTTTAGTTTTATTTATGCAGGAATCGACATGGCTCTTTCAAATTACGTTGAAAGACCTTTGACTGAATCAATTAGTCTAATTTCCCAACCTGATTTTTCATTAAAAAATAATAGTGATGACGTTTACGTTAGTGATTTAAAACCGATTAAACCTGTACAAGAAGTTTTTATGAAACCTGTTAGGGATATTCCTACAAAAACATCTTACCCTTCGGAATCGCAAAAAATAACATATTCGCCTGAAATAAAACAACAGTCAATAATTACACAATCTAACATGCCACAAATTGAGCAAGAAGAAGAAAAAATAATTGGTCAATATGCAAAAACATATATTTTGATTGAAAAAGATGATGGGCTTGAAATTGTAGACCAACATATCGCTGATGAAAGATATATCTACGAAAAATTAAAATCTCAAAAAGAAATAGCCTCTCAAATATTGTTTATCTCTGATGTAATTGAGGTTTCACCTACTGAAGCTCAACTTTTGAAAGATAATTATGATAAATTTGAACATTTTGGCTTTGAAATTGAAGTTTTAAGCGACAAAGAAGTTACTTTTAAAAAAGTTCCTCAGCTTCTTTCAAGAGTCAATACAAAAGAAATTCTTTCTGATATTCTGGCAAATATTGATGGTGATATCGCTGGATTGGAAGAACATATACTCATTACAACATCTTGCAAAGCTGCAGTAAAAGCAAATCAAGAGTTATCTATGTTTCAAATGCAAGAGTTAATAAAAAAATGGAGAAAGTGTGAAAAACCTTACACATGCCCACATGGTAGACCTATTTCAAAATTAATTTCTCATAAACAAATAGCTAATTTCTTTGAACGAAATAAA
>JBJFBU010000049.1:16542-20088 GCA_051888595.1 Candidatus Gastranaerophilaceae bacterium
ATATTTACAAAACTTAACAACTTTTTTCTAAAAAGTCAATTTTTTCAACAAAAATTTCTTTATATAGATACGAGAGATATATTTAAGTTATCAAGATACAAATTAAAAAGTTTGCAGTTCAAGTTTAGTATTTTTTTATAAATACTCTTGTATATGTGGCTTAGTTTGTGATACCTGAAATTACTTAAGATATCTAAATTACACACGATACACTATATTAAGGAGATAAACACATGGCAATTGGTGCAAGAGATTATATAGATCAAATGTTGGTAAAAAAATATGCTCAACAACAAGTCGATAACCATGAAAACATAGTTTCCAAGGTTAATCCAGAGAAAATGATGTCTGCAATGAATGACTATGCATCAATGAGTCGAAATATGTTCGTCCTTAGTCAGCAACTTAATTCGGCATGCTCTAGATTAAACGCTAGAACCGCAAGATACACGACTTCTCCAATTACTCAACAAAAATTGGTAGCGTAAATACAATAAAGTTTTACTATAAAATATCCTCAGCCTCTTGTTATAGAGGCTTTTTTATTGTTTAAATATTCTACTACACATGTAAAGTTTTGTATATATTCCATGCCAAAACTAGCAACTTTTTTCTTTAAGTGTTTTCATTACACATATAAAAGATTTTTTTGAAAGGGAAAAGGAAGATATGCAAGTAAACAAAATTAATGTCGTTAAACCTTTTGTTAACGCTAATCCAGTTAAGAAACTTAATCAAAATCAAGTAAATACCCCAAATACAAATCCTATTGAAAAAGCTCCTATGCCAAGTGCTGAGCTTATGAAAGCAATTGCTGGCGTTAAAGATGCAAGACCTGAAAATGAAAAATTTACTAAAGAAACAGCAGAAGCTTATTTGGACAAACACCCTGCTGGTGCTACATTGAAAGATGGTCCTCGTAACAACGATAGAACAAATCTTGTTAATATAATGTGCAAAAGCGGTAAAGAAGCCAAAAATGTACAAATGCAATTAGATTTAATTGCTTCTGGAGATCTTGAACCTTCTACAGTAAGATTTTACTGGGAAACAGGTAAAATGAATCAACATTTAGCAAAAGACATCAAAATGGTTTACGATGCTAAAAAAGCTGGTAAAAATGTAAACGATGTTTATGTACCAACTGTTAAATCTCAAGCTCTTGGTAACGCTAAAACTGAAATCGGTAACGTTTTCAAAGTTGAAAACCAAGATAAGATTTATGTAAAAGTTTCAGATAAAGAATCTAGACAATTGAACATGGACAAGGATATGTTCATTAAATTGTTCCCACCTGCAAAAAGATTTACTACTCAACAAAAAAGCATAGGTGACTGCTATCTTGTATCAACTCTTGGTACATTGATGGACAACCCAAAAACTAGAGTAGCTCTTTATGAAGCATTCAACCAAGACGGCAAAGACGTTACTGTTAAATTTAAAAACGGTTTCGGTGAATATAAATATGAAAACGCTAGAATTCCTTATGATAGAGTTCAAAAATACAGCCTTTCAGGTTCTGACGGTATCAGAATTCTTGAAGATGCTTACGGTTTAGACTCTATTAACAAGGCTGATACAATGTTCAAAAAAATTATGAACGAAAAAATCTCAGCTAAAGAACAAGAGCTTGCAAACGCTCCTGAAGATAAAAAAGCAGATATCGCTAAATCTTTGGAAGGTCATAAACAAAGATTAGCTGATTATATGACAGCTAAAGCTGATCCTAACAGAGATGTTGTTGTTTGCCGTGATGACAATTACTTCAACATTTACTACGAAGAAGATGAAAATGGTTTGACATTCTCAGATTTGAAATCTGACCCTGATAACAAAGATAGATTTCACAGAGCTGCAGACTTCTACAGAGGTTCTCTTGGCGGTTACAACTTCGAAGTTCTTCAAAGATTCGGATTTGGTGGATTTAGACAATGGAATTTAGACCTTGAAACAGATAAAGTTAAAGACATGATGATGACTCCAAACTTTAACGATAACTTCATCATGACTGGCGGTACTCGTGCTAACGGTAGCAGAGTTGAAAACCCTGTTGCAGCTTCTGCTGGTGTCTTCGGGTTCCACGCTTATCAACTTGAACCACTTGTTGACAAAAATGGTAAACTTAGCGTTCGTTGCACAAATCCTTGGAACACATCTTTCAATGCGGTTATCCCTTATGATAAATTCTTAGAATACTATGATTCTGTTTCTATCATTGATGTAAATTCTTATGGTAAAGACTTACCTCTAGATGAACAACCTTACAGATACGGTAAAGATGGTGTTATTACTGATAAAAACTCTAATGAACCTTCTGTTATCTGGTATGTTCCAAAAAATAATCAAAATGTAAAAGCTTAGTAATTAAAAGATTTTACAATAAATATTAATAGGCTCGAATTTAATTCTTAAATTCGAGCCTATTTTCTTTTACTTTTTAAATTTAAAAACAAAAGATGAAGCTTGTGCTTCATCTTTTGTTTTTTTTATAATTATATTTATTATTCTTTGTCTGTTACTTCAGATTCTTCTGTATTAGATGTTTCCGTAGAGTTTTCAGCTTCTTTAACTTCATTTTTATCATCAGTTTTTTCTGTTTGTTCGGAAATTTGTTCAGAAATTTGTTTAGAAGATTTAGAATTTTCATCTACTGTTTTTTCAGAAGATTCTTGAAGATTTTTCTTTTTATGTTTTTTCTTCTTTTTGTGTTTTGATTTTTCTATTTCACTAGAATTTTCAGAAGTTTGTTCTTTATTCTCTTGGTCTGAAATATTTTCATCAGCTTCTTCTGCATCGGCATTATCTGACAATTCATCGTCATCTTCTTCATCAACATCGTCTTGACTGTCATCTTCTGCTTCTACATCGGAATCGTCTTCAACTTCATCTTCATCTTGCGATTCAGCTTTTTCAACCAATTTAGCAATTCTTTCTTTTTCTGCTTCTTCAGCTTTTATTGCTTCTTCAATTTCTTCTTCGTCTTTTGCTCTAATTACAGGGATTGAAAGCATTAATGCCAACTGATCATCTTCTGGTGTAAAGTTAAGTTCTAACAATTCTTTATCCATTACAACGTACTTAGAAAGTAAATCTATCATTTCACCCCTTAAACGTTCTAATAGTCTTGGATTTAAGTTTGTTCTATCTTGCATCAAAACTAATTTTAGACGATTTCTAGCAACATTTTTAGATTCTTCTTTATCATCAGCTTTTGTGAAAAAATCCACAACTTTATTGTATAAATCAGTAAATATTTCTTTCATTTGTTACTGCTCCTTTTTTGCAAAAAGGTTTTGAAAGAAAGCCTTTATTTTAGAAACTAAATCTTGAGGTTGGTCGATATCCAAGAATTCAACTTCTTTACCCATGATTCTTGCTGCAACATTTTGGTATGCTTGACCGGCTAAAGATTTTTCATCATTAACAATTGGTTCACCTTTATTTGTTGATGTAATAATACCTGTATCTTCAGGGATAATACCAATTAAGTCACAAGAAAGAATTTCAACTACATCTTCAACACTCATCATATCATTTGTTTTAATC
>JBJFBU010000050.1:0-4464 GCA_051888595.1 Candidatus Gastranaerophilaceae bacterium
AAATGTGTCAAAAGGATTAGATGAAGAGAAAAATGTTGCAAAAGTTAAAGCAACATACAACATGCTTCAAACAGCATCACATGCTATGCTTGGCGAAAGTGCAAATTTGGTAGATTATATTGAATCTCAAAATGCGGCTACTGATAAAGCTACAGCAAGTAAAGCTGTTTCAGAAGGCTTGCAAAAACAAATGAAGGTTGCTCGTGATTGTGGAGTAAATAATACTAAATGTTTTAAAGATAAACCACTATCATATTATAACGGAACAAATATATATCCTGGTAATTTTGCAACAGCAATAACTGATTTGAAGGCTTATTCGTTTATGCTATCTAATGGTGCTTCTGTATCAGTTAGAGAATGTGCTATTACAAGTGATCCTTCTGGATATTGCATAATGGACTTGGATATTGATGGACTAGCCGGTCCACATGTTCGTGGTGTTGATATGTTTGTGATGTTCTTAGGCTTGAATGGTGACATTGGTTCTACAAAAGAGGAAGTTTACAAAGGTTATGATTCTTCTGCTATAGAAAGAGATGCATTTACATACAATAGAGATACATTACAATGGGTTCTTACAAAGGGTAATATGGATTATATAAATTGTAATGACTTAAATTGGAATTCAAAGTCTACTTGTGATTAATTATAATTTTGTAAATTAATGTAACAAAAAATAACATGCTTGAAATCAGAGCTAAAGAAAATACTTTATTATACCGTAGAGGTTAATGAAACGGAGTGGTTTTATGCAAAATCAAAATACACAATTTGGCTCGCTTATAAAAGCTCATAAAGACGATTTTGAATATCTAAATAAAAAAGATAGACGAATGAGATTTAATAATTCTAAAGATCCTATCTATTTTGCATTTGATTATATCGAAAATCGTCCTCTAGGTGACTTGGCAAAAGAATTTGTTAAAGATTCTATCTTTGAAATTACTCATTTTGTTTCTAAAGTTGTAAGGTAAAATTAGATTTTATAATAAAAAAGCGGATTTGAAGTTTGTTCAAATCCGCTTTTTGTTTTGTTAAAAATACTTTAAGTAGTTAAAAGAGTTGAAAAAGCAATTTTTGTTATTAAAAATACTTTATAAGAATACAAAACATTGGTTAATTAGAAAATATTTGTATATAAAATGTAAACAGGCATGGTGAAATTTTAATTTCACCTTTTTTTTGAGCTATTTTTTATTAATTTGCTTTGCAAAATCTTTTTCTGCCTTGTCTAAATCAATAAAAGAGCGTATTCTTGTATATCTATCAAGCTCATAGCGTAAAGCATTTTCGCTAAAAAGCTCAGCCATTGGAATTTGAACCTTGTTACCTATTGAGGTGTCAAAGATAAAAACAGAAGGTAATTCCACAACATTACCTCTAGCAAGATCGAAATTCTTAGGATTGTCGACATCAAGAGTCACAAAATTAAATGTTTTATTATACTCTTTTGATAATTTTTCGAAAATGGGAGCAAATCTCACACAATAACCGCATCTTTCTGAGTGGAAAAATACAAGAGTAGGTTTTGTTTTATCAAGTTTGCTGTTTGAAAACAGGTCTTGGGCAATCATATTCTCCGATACATAAGCCTTTTTGTCTAAATGGTTTACAGCAAAACTTATTGCACCGATAAAAATTATACAAACTATGCATAATATTGATATTGTAATTGTTTTTTTGTTCATAAAAAAACTCCTTTGTATTAATAAGTTTATCACAAAAGAGTTTTTTAAAATTTCTATATTTTTTTAATTATAAAATTGCACCTTTAGGTACTACTGTAATACCATTTGGTGATACATAGAACCCTTTTTGTTGGTCAATTTCTCTATCGAAACCAATTTTTGTATAAGGTGGAACTTGAACATTCTTATCAATAATTGCACGTCTGATTTCACAATGTCTACCTATGTTTACATTTTCCATCAAAATGCTTTCTGTTACAGAAGAATAAGAATTAATTCTTACCTTTGGAGAAAGTACGCATCTTGACAAACCACCACCTGAAATGATACAGCCTTCAGAAACCATTGAGTTTGTTGCCATACCAACTCTATCACCTTCTTGCCAAATGAATTTAGCAGGTGGGTAGTTATAATTAAATGTTCTAAGTGGCCACTCTTTTGCATACAAGTTTAATTCCGGACAAGAATCCAGTAAATCCATGTTTGCTTGCCAGTAAGCATCAATTGTTCCGACATCTTTCCAGTAGCCTCTTTCTGCATCTGTCATTCCTGAGAAAGTATTTTCTTTGAAGTTGTATACATATACAGGTTTACCTTCGTTCAATAACATTGGAATAACGTTTTTACCAAAATCGTGGCTTGAATTTTCAATTTTATTATCTCTATATAATGCATCCATAAGTACATCTTTATCAAAAATGTAGTTACCCATTGATGCCAAGCACATATCTGGATTCCCAGGTAAAGATTTTGGTCGAGTTTTTGGTTTTTCAACAAAGTTTGTCAAACGCCAGTTTTCATCGACTTCCATGATACCGAATTCAGAAGCTTCTTCAATAGGAATAGGAATAGCTGCAATGGTTAATGCTGCTTTTCTATCTTTATGGAATCCAAGCATTTGAGAAACATCCATTTTGTAGATGTGGTCACCACCAAATACGCAAACGTAGGTTGGGTCTGCATCTACAATGTGTAAAACATTTTGAAATACTGCATCAGCTGTTCCTCTATACCAATCACCGCCAGTTCTCATTTGTGCTGGAACTAAATCAACATATTGGTCCAAAAATGGTGATAATGCATAACCTCTTGAAATATGTTGGTTTAACGAGTCAGATTTATATTGGGTTAAAACTTTGATTTTGTAAAAACCTGAGTTGATAAAATTGTTTAATACAAAGTCAATAATTCTGTAACGACCCCCAAAAGGTACAGCTGGTTTAGCTCTATCCTTTGTTAGTGGATGTAATCTTTTACCTTCACCACCGGCTAAAATCATAACTAATGCGTCATCAATGGACATGTTTTACCTCACTACTTATTTAATACTGTTCCTATTATATTATGAATATAGAAACCACAATCATACAAAATACTGAAAAAATAATAATTGACACATTGTAACAAAATATTTACATATATTAGTTATTTAACTTAGTCCTGTTTGACTTAATATTTTATTTATGTTACTAATTGTGTGGGGTAAATGTATATTTTTTTTAAGTCTTGCGAATTCGCAGGACTTTTTATTTTTTATATACATTATCTAGCTTACTCTTTATGTAGGATAAAAAAATCATACTCGACTTTATGATTGATTTTTTTGAAATGAAGTAATAGAGCTTATTTTAGCTCTTTATTAATCTTTTGGTCTAGTCCTATTTATAAACCCTAAAATAGTGTTTTTTAAATCTTTTTGTTGATGTTCAACCCATCAAAAAGATGTAGTATGAACAGTGTAGAAAACGAAAAACAATTTAGGGACATATAGAAAGGTTTAGGGAAACAAATGAGACAATTCAAAAAACAAGCAAGAGTTATGATAATCGATGACAATCGAGATCATTTAATGGGTGTTAGAGAACTTTTAAGTATGGAAAGCTCATTCGATATTGTTGCTGTTTCAACAAGTGCAAATGTTGGTATTAGTTTAGTAAAAAAACATAACCCTGACGTTGTTTTAATGGATATGAATATGCCAGAAAAAGACGGTTTACAAGCAATTCAAGAAATCGAAAATTTGAATTTAGGTACAAAAGTTTTGGCATTAAGTGCTTACGATGACGCTGATTTAATCTTTAGAGCTATGAAGTTGGGTGCTAAAGGTTATGTTTTAAAAACTATGGCTTCAGCTCAGTTAATTTATGCAATTGATGAAGTTGCAAATGGTAAAGTTTACTTACCACCAATGCTAACTGCAAGATTCTTTGATTATTTCCAAAAATCTTTCAAAGAAGAAGCAATCGCTCAACAAATGGCTCAAGAATCAAATTACCTGTCAGATTTGACTCAAAGAGAAGAAGAAGTTTTAGACTTGTTGACACAAGGTGTTACTTACAAAGGTGTTGCTCAACAATTGTTCATTTCTGAAACAACTGTAAAAACTCACGTTAATAACATCTTCCAAAAACTTCAAGTAAACGATAGAACACAAGCTGTTTTATATGCAATTAATCATGGCTTCAAAAGCAAAAGTAAAGCAAGAACTGCAAGTGTAGCAGCTGTATAACAAAGATAACTCCTTTCGAATAAGATTATCGTGTTATGCAAAGTGCGTAACACGATAATCCTTAAAATAAAGGTCATGTGTGTGGAAAAATGGTAAAATATATAAAAGGTAAAAACCGACTAAAAGATTTAATATATATTCAAGAAAACAAACCTTGTAGCGAAAAAGCTATTAACGGAGTTATTCGTTCATTGTTGGCTCCTATTTTTGAAAACTCTGAAGAAAAAGGTGTTGTTTTATATAGATTTGAAAATGCAGATAATT
>JBJFBU010000051.1:0-4457 GCA_051888595.1 Candidatus Gastranaerophilaceae bacterium
GCCGCAACAACTTTGGGAAACAACAATGGATCCATCTACAAGAACATTATTAAAAGTAAATCTTGAAGATGCAATGCTTTGTGACCAATTATTTGATATCTTAATGGGTGACAAAGTTGAACCTAGACGTGATTTCATTCAACAACATGCAGTTTATGCAACAAATATTGATGCTTAGTTACAAACAATAAAAATAAAAGGAAAAACAAATGAAAAAAGAATTAATATTTTTAGGACCACCTGCTTGTGGTAAAGGTACCCAAACTAGCAAGTTAGCTGAACATTTAAACTTTCCACATGTTGATACAGGTTCTCTATTAAGAACAGCTGTAAAAAACAAGACTCCAGAAGGTATTACTGCTGAAGGCTATATGTCAAAAGGTCAATTAGTACCAGTTGAAGTTGTTGCAGCTATTATAAAAAGACGTCTTTCTGAACCTGATTGTGCTAACGGATATGTTCTTGACGGATTTCCAAGAAGCGTTGAACAAGCTGGCATGTTAGAAGAAATTAACAAAGAGGTGGATAAAGAATCTGCTGAATTTAGAGCTGTATATTTTGATATAGATACAGAATTGTTAATCGAAAGAATAGTAAATAGAAAATCTTGTCCAAAATGTGGTGAAATTTACAATATGAAGTTCAAAGCACCAAAAGATGGTGTTCACTGCGATAAATGTAATGAAGAATTAACTCAAAGAAAAGATGATACAGAAGAAATCGCAAGAGCAAGATTTGAAACTTACTATAAAGAAACTGCACCTTTAACTGAATATTACGAAAACAAAGGTGTTTTAAGAAAAATTGATGCAAATGGAACAATCGAACAAGTCTGGGAAAGACTTTTGAAGGCTGTAAATGATTAATAGAAAATCAAGAGATGAAATAAAAAGAATGAAGCATGCAGGGCATATTGTAGCCCTTGTGCATAAAGCTATGAAAGAAAATATCAAGCCAGGTATTTCAACCAAAGACCTTGATGATATAGCTATGGATGTTATTCATTCAAACAAAGCTATTCCAACATTTTTAGGTTATAGCGGATTTCCTGCAAGTATTTGTACTTCTATAAATGAAAATGTCGTACATGGAATTCCTTCAAAAGATGTTATTTTAAAAGAAGGCGATATAATTAGTGTTGATGTTGGAGCTACTTATGGTGGTCTAGTTGGCGATAGTGCATGGACATATCCTGTTGGTAAAATTTCTCCAGAATTAGAACGTTTGTTAAAAATTACTGAAGAATCTCTATATGCAGGTATTGCTCAAATGAGAGCCGGCAATGTTCTTGATGACATTTCTTCTGCAATTGAGGCGGTTGCCAATAGAGAAAACCTTGGAATTGTAAGACAATATGGAGGTCATGGCGTTGGACATGTAATGCACGAAGATCCATTTTTATACAATTACAGTGTCGGAGATAAAACTTTAATTAAATCTGGCATGGTTATTGCAATTGAACCTATGCTAAATCTTGGTTGTGATGAAGTTATTCAACTTTCAGATGAATGGACAGTTCAAACTGCTGATAAAAAACCGTCTGCTCACTTTGAGCACACAGTTTTAGCTACAGATGGAGAACCTGAATTAATGACTATTATTCGTGAGGAATTTCTTTAATTCAATAAAATAAACTATTTGCATGATTTTAGACATGCAAAAATATAGTTAAATATTAAAGAAGAAGAATATGGAGTAAATCATGGATATATTTGCAATAGTAGGCTTATTTTTAGGTATAACGTTCATCCTTGTTGGACAAGCGATGGAAGGTGGTAATTTAGCACAATTACTACAAGTAACAGCTGCATTTATCGTATTTGGTGGTACTGCTGGTGCTGTAGTTGTAAGTTTTCCACCTGCAGTTTTAAAAAAATCTTTTGCATTAATTAAAGATGTAATTTTTCCACCAAAAGTCGATTTTGAAGCTTTAACAACTGAAATTGGCGGATTTGCCCAAAAAGCAAGAAAAGAAGGTGTTATTGCACTTGAAAAAGAAGCAAAGCACGCATCTGACCCTGTATTAACTATGGGTTTAGAAGCTGTATCTGATGGAGCTGACCCAACTTTAGTTCAAAGCATGATGGAAAATCAAATTTCTCAGCAAGAAATGGAAGTACATACTGCAGCAAAAGTTTTTGAATCAGCTGGTGGCTATTCTCCTACTTTAGGTATTATCGGTGCTGTACTTGGTCTTATTCAAGTTATGCAGAATTTATCAGACCCAGCTTCATTGGGTGCTGGTATTGCGGTTGCATTCGTTGCAACAATTTATGGTCTATTCGCTGCAAACTTATTGCTAATTCCATTAGGTACCCGTATTAAATTGATATATTCAAAAATATTTTTAGCAAAAACTATGATGGTAGAAGGTGTATTGGCAATTCAAGCTGGCGAATCACCGGCATTGATTGAACGTAAATTAAGATCATTTATCATCGAAAACCAAGAAACAAAAGACGAAGAGTAATAAATAATGGCAAGAAAAAAACCACCTGAAGATCATGAAAACTTAGAAAGATGGCTCGTTTCATACGGGGACTTTATGACACTGCTTTTAGCAACGTTCGTCGTTTTGTATGCATTATCACAGGTAGATTTGTCAGAATATTCAAAATTAGAAGCTAGTATAAAAAAAGCATTTAATGCTCCTAGCATCTTGGAAGGTGCTGAGTCTATAATGGATTCCGCAGGTAAGTCATTGTTAGATTCTAATTCAGCTGATTCAGTAATTGCACCATTAATGCTTGAATATATAAGCCAAAAATACGAAGATCAATCTTTTGCAGAAATAAAACAAGCTCTAGATGAAATGATTAAGAATGGTGATTTGCAAGGTGTTGAAGTGAAAATAACCGAAGAAGGTTTACTAATTACATTCAAAAATGACTTCTTATTCTATTCTGGTTCTGCAGCATTAACAGATGAAGCTATGAAGATTATAGACAGTGTTGGTGCTATTGTAAGCGAAAAATTTGCATTACATTATATTAGAGTAGAAGGTCATACTGATAACCAACCAATAAATACTTTCGTTTATCCGTCTAACTGGGAATTGTCATCAGGCAGATCTAGTACAATTATTAGATATTTGATATCAAGATTTAAGTTCTTACCTGATATCTTTACAGCTATTGGTTACAGTGATACAAGACCATTAACTCCAAATGATACTCCAGAAAATAGAGCAAAGAATAGACGTGTTGAAATATTAATTCTAAAGAACAAATATAAGAAATTTGAACATCCTTCAAATACTATTATGAAGCAATCTAAAAAAGCACAAGAAAATTTTCAAAAAGAAAGAATGGATGCAATTGCAAAAGTTAAAGAATCTTCAGATTCATTAAAAAGACTAGATAAATCTAGACAAAAAACTCAAGAAAATGACGCTAATAATAACAACGATAAGCAAAACGAAATTCAAATACAAGATACAAGTAAAACAACTCAAGATTACTATGCATCAACTTCAAAAACCACTGAAGAAAAACCAAAAAAATTATCATTAAAGAATAAAATTTTGTATCAACAATCTAAAAAAACAGATACAAATGAGCAACATGCAAATCAAGATGATTTTTGGTTAAAGGATATAAAAAATAATAAGATCTTACAAAAAGACATTAATAAACAATTTGATATGATTGGACAATAGTTATGGAATATTACATCGGAATATCAATGTCAACAGCTTCAACTGTGGAAACAGGTGTTGCAATAATGGATAGTTTTGGAAAAATTATCCTTGTAGACAAATTATATTCAATGAAAGACATCCAATTTTTTCTAGACAATTTTTCATCACTAAAACAATCTCACATTTGCGTATCACTACCTTGGGACAATTCAATGCTTGAAGGTAAATGGAGAATTCAAAGTAAACCATACCAAATGGTTTTATCAAATGAACATATTTTAAACAGAAACAACTGGACACAACGATATGCAACAAGAGGTTGCGAATACTATAGAAGTTTAAAAGAAAGTGGTATAGACATCTCTCGTTTTGAATTATACATAACAAGACAAGAATTAAAATTAAGTTCATATTTCAAAGAAAGAACTCCTGCAGACTGTAAATTTTTACAAAACGCATTGAAAATTGAGTATCAAATAGAAGACATTCCACCAAACATGATGCCAATGGCTCAATTAGAAGCAATCGTTGGAGCACTAATAATAAAAGAAAAAACTGAAAATCCGAAGAATATAAAAAAACTTTTTGAATTTTCTGGGCTTGATGTAATTAATGTTATACAAAATAATGTAACAAATTTGTAATATTTGTAAAACTATTAGCAAAAATTAACCATTCAGAATTTTTATTTAAGTAAGAAGTAGTGTGTGTAAGAAAGGTTAATTTTTATATGTACCCTAATATGATGATGTTTAATCCATACATGATGAATCCAATGATGATGCAGCCAACAACAATCAAAATTGAGATTTCACCT
>JBJFBU010000052.1:0-4416 GCA_051888595.1 Candidatus Gastranaerophilaceae bacterium
TAAGAGCAAGAGATTTCAAAGACCCACTATGTGTGGAAGAGCCATTTATAGCAGCTAGTAGAGGAAGATATGTAGCAAACCCATCTGCTAATTTAGTAGGTGAACCTACAGAACAAAGACTGGAAGCTAATATGGAAGGTGTCTCTAACGCACTTACTACAGTGCAGAAAGATAATTATGTAGTAGAACCTAAAGTAATGCAAGTTGCTAATTACTTAGAGGGAGAAGGTAACTACTGGAAGAACCCTAACAATGGCAGAATATACTCTGGTGAAGGGTTAGCTCCTACACTTAATTGTACTGGTGGTGGAAACAGAGAACCTAAAGTAATTACGGATATAGGTGTAAACTCTGATGGGTTTAGAGTAAGAAAACTTACAGAAAGAGAATACTGGAGGCTCATGGGTTTCACAGATGAACAAATAGACAAAGTAAAGGCAGTAGGAATGTCTAAGTCTCAAATGTATAAACAGGCTGGAAACTCAATAGTAGTGGATGTTCTGTATTATTTGTTCAAAAATATGGACCTAGAACAATTCATAAAATAACTTGACAAGAGATAATTCTTGTAATATGATGAAGTTATAAAGGAGAGAGAAATAATATGAGATATAGAAAAGGAAGAAGAGGACTTTACTACGAAGACGGTAAGTTATGTAACAACTCATATAACGAGCACAGATTAAATCCGTTTGAACTCTATGGGTTTACACTAGGTCATCAAGGTAAGTATTTCTTACAAGAGTTGTGGGAAGTATGTCAAGATGTTTTCTGTGCAATTTGCACTATTGCTACAATTCCAATTTTAGGATTTTTGGTGTGGTTTCATAAGTATTCTGAGAGAAAACACATGTCAAAAGACGAGTTAAGAAAACTAAAAGTTAGATACCCTAATGACTATTATGAGGAGTTAGAATATTAGATTTTAATTTACTCTAAAATTGATTTGGAGTAAAATGGAAAATCTGTAAAGTCCCACTATTAGTGTGTTCTAGCCAAACACACTGCTAGGTTTCTTTGCACTTTTTTCGTGATGTAAGGACAAAAATTAGGTAACGGAGAAGAGAGAAAATGGCTGAAGCTATATTGGAACAATCGGATTGTTTAATTGATAGAGTAAAAGAAGCAGTATTACCTTTGGACAGAGAAGTTAAGGTAGTTAAAAAAGACGGTACAACAGAAGAATATTGTATAGAGAAAATAGTAGTAGCAGTAAATAAATCTGCTAAGAGAGTTTTAGTTAACCTCACAGAGCAGAATTTCATAGATATTTGTAATTTCGTAACAAATAAAATTAATGAGATGGGAACTGGTTCTATTACTATGCTAGAAATACATAGTATTGTAGAGTGTGCCTTACAACAGATTGACCCACAGGTAGCTTTAAGTTACAGAAACTACAGAAACTATAAACAAGACTTTGTTGGCATGCTAGATAAAGTGTACCAAGAGTCTCAAAGAATTATGTACTTAGGAGACAAAGAGAACTCTAATATAGACTCTACTCTTGTTGCTACTAAGCGTTCTTTAACATACAATGAATTAAGTAAAGAGTTATATAAGAAGTTCTTCTTAAATAAGGCAGAATTACAAGCATGTAATGACGGATATATTTATATACATGATATGAGTGCAAGACTTAACTGTATGAACTGTTGTTTGTTCAATATTTCAGAGGTTTTGAATGGTGGCTTTGAGATGGGTAACATCTGGTATAATGAACCTAAGTCACTAGACGTAGCATTTGATGTAATTGGTGATATAGTTATGAGTGCCTCTTCACAACAATATGGTGGGTTTACTCTTCCAGAGATAGACACTGTGTTAGTTAAGTATGCAGAAAGAAGCTATAAGAACTACTATGATGAAGCAGTAGAATTGTTGAAAGATGAGCATGATTTGTATGACAAAAACAAAGCAGATGAATACGCTCTTAAGAAAGTACAGAAAGACTTTGAACAAGGTTTCCAAGGATGGGAATATAAGTTTAATACTGTAGGTTCTTCTCGTGGAGACTATCCGTTTATTACTGTTACTTCTGGTCTAGAAACAAACAGATTTGGTGTAATGTGTAACAAAGCTATGTTTAAAGTCCGTATGAATGGACAAGGTAAGAAAGGTAATAAGAAACCTGTATTATTCCCTAAAATAGTATTCTTGTATGATAAAGACTTACATGGAGAAGGTGGAATTCTAAGAGAAGTGTATGACGCTGGTATTGCTTGCTCTCAAAAGGCAATGTACCCGGACTGGTTAAGTTTAACTGGAGAGGGTTATATTGCCAGCATGTATAAGAAATATAAGAAGGTAATCTCGCCAATGGGGTGCAGAGCATTTCTTTCACCTTGGTATGAAAGAGGTGGTATGACTCCAGCAGATGAAAATGATATTCCTGTATTTACTGGCAGATTTAATATTGGAGCTGTATCACTTCACTTACCCATGATTTTCATGAAGGCTAAAGAAGAAGGTAAAGATTTCTATACAGTACTTGATTACTACTTAGAGATGATTAGGGGCTTACACTTAAGAACTTATGATTACTTAGGAGAAATGAGAGCTTCTATTAACCCTCTAGCATTCTGTGAAGGTGGTTTCTATGGTGGACACTTAGATTATCATGCTAAAATTAAGCCTATCTTAGAAAGTGCAACAGCTTCATTCGGTATTACAGCTCTGAATGAATTACAAAGACTTTACAATGGCAAGTCTATTTACGAAGATGGTAAGTTCACATTAGAAGTTATGGAACATATCAACAAGAAAGTAAATGAGTTCAAACAGGTAGATGGTAGACTATATGCTATTTATGGCACCCCGGCAGAAAGTCTTTGTGAAAAACAAGTTTACCAATTCAGAGATAAATATGGTATTATAAAAGATGTGTCAGAAAGATTGTATGTTTCTAACTCTTTCCACTGTCACGTTACTGAAGATATTACACCTATAGAGAAACAAAACTCAGAAAAGAGATTTTGGGAACTGCTAAACGGTGGTAAGATACAGTATGCTAAGTATCCTATTTCTTACAACAAAGAAGCAGTAGAAACTCTAGTAGATAGAGCTATGGAAATGGGCTTCTATGAAGGTGTTAACTTAGAATTATCCTATTGCGATGATTGTGGTCACGAAGAATTGAATATGGATGTATGCCCTAAATGTGGTTCTAAGAACTTAACACGTATCTCACGCATGAATGGTTACTTATCATATTCAAGAGTAAAAGGTGACACAAGACTTAATAAGGGTAAAATGGAGGAAATAAAATCACGAGTTTCTATGTGATGAGTCTATAACTAATCTCTTATTATATTTTATCATAGTCAGTTGATATAAATATAATAGGAGATTAGAAATGACAATAGGTATTTACATTATTAGAAACGTAGTAAATAATAAATGCTACATAGGACAATCACAGAATATCGAAACTAGAATAAGAGAACATAAATATTTGCTTAGAAATAACAAATATGGAAATCTTAAAATTCAAAACGCTTGGAACAAATATGGTGAGGATAACTTTGTATTTGAAGTTATAGAAGAGTGTATGATAGATGAACTAGATGAATTAGAAATTTTTTATATCAAAAAATATGATAGTCATTATAATGGCTATAATAATACAGATGGTGGAGGAGGAGTTAGGGGCTGGAAACATAACGAAGAGTTTAAGCAAAAAATGTCTCTAAGCAATAAAATTAACCCTAGAAGACCAACCCCAGAGCAAATAGAACGTCTCATACATTATAATAAAACAAGAGATTATCACCACTCTGATGAAACCAAGGCAAAAATGTCTGAAGCCCATAGAGGTTTAACTGCGTCTGATGAAGCTAAAAGAAACATGAGTGTCGCCCAGAAAAAATGTTGGGAAAATGCTGACGAACGTAGAAAGGCACAAAGTGAACGCTTTAAGACAGATAATCCATATACAAAATTGTCTGACGAGAAAAAAGCCGAAATAGCACGTAAATCCAGAGAAGCAAACCTAGGTAAAAAGCGTTCTGCTGAGGCTTGTGCTAATATTGGAAATATTCACAGAGGAAGTAAATATATGACAGATGGCAAAGTAAACAAGCGAGTAAAAGAAGCAGATATTCAGAAATATTTAGATATGGGATTTACTTTTGGACGTACTAAATATTGGTGCAAGAAGTGAAATATAGGAGATATAGATATGACTACAATGCAAGAAGACAACTTAATAAACATATTAGATGGATATGTAGAAAAGGGAGGACACCATCTTAACGTCAACGTCCTTAATAAAGAAACTTTGCTTGACGCTCAAGCACACCCAGAAAAATACCCTCAACTTACAGTAAGGGTGTCTGGGTACGCAGTAAACTTTATCAAGTTGACAAAAGAACAACAAGATGATGTTATCTCAAGAACATTCCATAATTCGTTAGG
>JBJFBU010000053.1:0-18607 GCA_051888595.1 Candidatus Gastranaerophilaceae bacterium
AACAAAAATAGGATTTTGTATTCATCTGAATATTTAACCCTATTTTTGTTTATAAATATATGTTATTATTTTTCGCCCAACAATGTTTTTAATCTAACTACCAATTCTTCAATCATATCAATTTGTTCAGTTAAGCCATTAGATGTTGCAGCTGTTTCTTGTGCAGCAGCAGCATTTGTTTGAAGAGTTGATTCAACTTGAGAAACAGCAGCGAAGATTTGTTGAACACCAATTTGTTGTTCATGAGTTGCAACAGCAATTTCTTGCATAATTTCGTCAACTTTTTTAGATTGTTCATCAATATTTTTAATTGCTTCGTAAACGTCATTTGCAATACTTGTACTTTCTTCACAAAGAACAATGTTATTTTCAATTAATGCAGTTGTATCTTTTGAAGATTCTGTTGAACGTTGAGCCAAATTTCTAACTTCTTCTGCAACAACAGCAAAACCTTTACCAGCTTCACCAGCTCTTGCAGCTTCAACAGCAGCATTCAATGCAAGAATGTTTGTTTGGAACGCAATTTCATCAATTACTTTGATAATTTTTGAAATTTCATTACTTGATTCATTGATTTTATCCATTGAATTTTTTAATGTGTTCATCTTATCAAAACCTTCGTGTGCAAGTTGTTGAGATTCTTTTGATAAGTTAGCAGCAAACTTAGTATTTTCATCATTTCTGTCAATCATAGATGAAGTTTCTCTAATTGTTGCAGAAATTTCTTGAACTGCTGATGCTTGGTTTGCTGAACCGCTTGCAACATTTTCACTAGCACTCTTCAATTCTGAAGATGAAGTCGCAATCATATCTGAACTATCTTTCAAGTCCTTATAAATATACTTTAATGTCTTTGCAATATTATCAACAAATAAGAATTTTGTTGCAAAAATTATTAAAATACATAAGATAACACTTATTCCCATGATATTTAATATCATTTTTTGGATAAATGTGTTAATTGTATCAATATATTCACCACAAGCAATTACCCAACCCCATGGTTGATATGCTCTTGCTGTTGAAATTTTACCAACTACAGTACCTTGAGGTGGATCTTGAGGTGCTTTACGAGTAACCGTGTATTCTAAGAAATTACCGTTACCTTTTTTAGCCATTTCTGTAATTTCAACGTAGAAAAATCTTCCATCTGGGCCTTTTGTATCTGCTAATGTTTTACCAACAGGTCTTCTTGGATTTACGATTGTAATATTATTAAAATCGTTTACCCATACATAGTTCGAACCACCTTGGAATTGAAGAGCTTTCATTGCAATTGTTGCACTCTTTTTAGCTTCTTCAACTGTCATTTCACCAGTTTTAGCTTTATCACCATAAGCAGAAACTATGTTATATGACATTTCTACAATGTCAGATAATTTACTTTTTTCTACATCTAACAAACCACTGTGAATACTCTCTACACAAGTAATTAAAGTTACTAATAACACAACTACTTGCACAATAATAACTAATAAATTAATCTTAGTGGCAAAACCAATCTTTAAGTTTTTCATAATTAATTAAAACCTTCTTTTATATCTTTTACTATAAACCATATTATATCCTATTGTCTAATAATATCAAATCATTTTATTTATGGCAAGGGGTTAAATATAGTATTTTTTTAGTATTATCGTTTTAATATGAATATAAATTAATATTTTTAAGTATTTGACAGCAATTCATTTTGCAAATAATATCATTATGTAGATAAAATTATAAATTTAGAAAATTTAGGTTATAACATTATGAATACACTAGAAAAGACATTATACTTTAATTTGAAAGACTTTTATGACAAAAACATCAATCCCTCAAATTTTGTAATAAAAATTAATAAAAAATACTTTGAAGCTGTAAAATCAGAGATAAAAAACATAACAAATCACTCAAAATGGGTCAAATTTGAAAATAATTCTATATTTTATAAATGCGATTCTATTTTTGCAGAAATAAACACAAAAGACATTTGCAAAATTTTTGAAGTTATTTTTACAAATGAGAATTTCTATAAAAATTGTACTATTAAATTTGGTAGAACAACATTTAAAGGAGAAAAAATATTAGATTTTAAAAAAATCTTTAAATGTCAAAAAAAAGCTGAAAAGTCAGAAAATCAAGATGAATATTGCAATTCGAACTGTTATGGATTTTGCAAACATTTTTCGAGATTTGATAATAAATTAATAAAAAACCTATATGAATATAGTTTATTACCAGCAAAAAAACAAACAAAAAAAGCACTAAAAGAAATTGAAAAACAATATAAAGAAACTTTGAAAAAAAACTCTCCTTGTGTTATTTGCAAATATTTTGAATTAAAACAATTTGAAAATTTGTTTTTAAACTTTCCAAAGAATAAAGAATTGTTATTAGACTTGTCTAGATTTGGCGATGGTATCATTTGCTCAGATAAAGAAATTTGTATGATTGACAAAAGATATACAGAAAAATATATGTAGTTTTGTAAATTATTGTAACAAGTTTTTTGATTTTTCTAAAGTTTTCATTAAATATTACGATACATGTTGTGAGGATATATTTGTTAGAGGATATTGCTTATGAATTTACGCATAGACTATATCAATAATATTTCGTATCGTAATATAGCTGGAGTAAAAGCTGTCGCACCTGTTTCAAACGAACCAACAAAAGAAGTTCAACAGGCGAATAATGCTCAAATTTCTCAAGGAAATTTACAAAATGTTCAAAATCAGAACGTCAATGTAAATGGTATAGAAATTTTAGCTGGACAAAATCAAGCGTTACTACAGATACTTTCTCGCAATAATAACCCAATTGGTGAAAAAACTTTGTCTTTAGTACAGGAAAAGTTTGATAATGCGAACATAACTTCATTTGATACTGCAAAAAACTCTCAAGTTCAACAGATAGTTATGGAATCGGTTAAAGAATCTGGTTTGGTTAAGAATATTGCGGCAAATAATAGAACTAGCATTGGTCAAGTTAATGTTGCAATTGACAAATTCCTAACTAATAAGCTTGATAACTCACAAAGCCAATTATTTACACCTACTCAGGTGGCTATAATTAATGATTTTAATTCGATATTTGTAAATGAATCTTTTGCACAAGAACCGACTGCAACCTTGTTAAATCAATATTTGCAATAAATTTTTAGTTAGAGCTAATATAGTTATGCATATCAAGTTGTAAAATTTTTGTTATTTCTTGATAGTTTTCTGTTTCGCCAAAGATTATTGCAGAAACAGGTTTTGTTTTGTAATCAATTTCTCTAAATTCAAGTATTTTTGAAAAATTTTCTTTTAGATTTTTATAATCGACTAACATGTTGTTTTGGTCTACATCTTGTGGATTTTCAGTAATTGCAAAGTAGTAAATTTTTCCCGATTTATCTTTTAGAATGTTCTCCCAATCAGGTTTTAAGTTTTTTTCAAAATGTTCATAAATGTTTATACCATAGGCATAATATGCCAAGTCAGTTGTACACCAACCAGCACATCTCATTGGATTTATTTCTACGGGTATAATTTCACCATTTTGTTTTTTTATTACCTCAATATGCATAGGAAAATCTTTCATATCAATTAATTTTCCTATTTTTGATAACAATTCTTCAAATTGAGATATATTACTTTCAATAATTTCTTTTGAAGATATATACGCCCTATCGCTTACATCATCACCATTTACAAATGGATGTTGAAAAATATTCAAAATTACAGGTTCACCATTATCAGTGTAATAAGCATCAATAGCAAATTCTTCACCTTTTATTATTTCTTCAATAATAAAACTTGAAGAATTTAAAACTGTTTCTGGAAAGTTTTTTGTAAAATCTGCAATTTCTGATTTTATTTGAAGAACAGTTTCAAACCATTGTTCTACCGTTGAAACTTTGTGAACACCCATACTTAAAAACCCCACTGTAGGTTTTATAATAAATGGCATTTGATATTCTGTAATATCAAGGTTTTCAAGATCTTCTAATAAAACTTCTTCAAAGAAAAAATTCGGATATATTGGCATTAGTCTATTTCTAAACTCATATTTATCTTTACAAATTTTAATTATTTCTGCTAAGTTGGAACCTTTAAAATTGCCTGTTACAAAACTAACTGAATTTTCTGAATTTGAATAAATTTTTTGTTTTTGTTCGTATTTCTTCAATGCAAAAGAATTATCAATAAAATTAAGATTAAATCTTTTATTATTCCAATCTCTTGCAACATTTGTATCTAAAACTTCGTATTGATTTTTTTCTAATGTTTCAAGCATAAGGTCTGAAACGTACGGATTTTCCAAAATAAACATTCTATTTTTCCTTTAACACTCTAATTTGTTTATGTATCTCTATATTAACTTAAAAATTTATATCTTACAATTGTAAAGTTAATAGACAAAATTAAACATTTTTAACAATTTTTCACACTTATTTTACTTTGTATATATAGTGTAGTTAAAAAATCGTTTTATATTAAGGTTTTGTTAGTGTATATAAATTCGTCTGTAGCAAAAAATCCATTTGCACCTCAAGGCAAAAAAAAAGTAAAAGAAACTGAATTAGGTTTATTTTACACAAACGATATGCACGGGGATGTAAATCGACTTGCAAAATTTAAAACTGCACACGACGAATTTAAAAAAGCAAATAAATCAACCCCAAGTTTAACTTTAGCGGCAGGAGATTGCCTTTTTGGCTCTGATAAGCAAAGAAATTCTTTAATGGTTAAGCTCTTCAACATGATTGGATTAGATGCTCTTGCATTGGGTAACCATGAATTTGCTGGTGGTTCAAAAAATCTTTCAAATGCATTAAAAAAAGCAAGTTTTAAATCTGTTTCTGCAAATATTGAAATTGATGATAAAAATCCTTTAAATAGCAGAATGAAAGATAAAAAATTAGTTAAATCCGCAGTATTTATGAAAGGTGGAAATAAATTTGCCGTAATAGGGGCTTCACCTTTTAATTCATATATTCATACAGTTGACAAAACAGTAAAGCCAATGGATATTGATAAAACTATTAAAGCTATCAATGAAGAAACAAAAACATTAGAGAAACAAGGTATAAACAAGATTATACTATGTTCTCACTTAGGTTATGGTGAACAAGGTGACCTTAAAGTTGCAAGAGAAACTGAAGGTGTAGATATTATTGTTGGTGGACACACTCATACCGTTATTGAGGGTGTAAACAAAAAAGATGGCGAAAACAATCATAAGTTAAATTTATTAATGTCTAAACGTAATGAGCCAGTTGTTATAACTCAGGCTGGTTATATGAACGAAAAAGTAGGTTACCTAAATGTTTTATTTGATGAAAATGGTGTCATAAAAACTGATTCAATAAAAAATAGACTAATTGATGTTGATAATTATACAGAATCAAATACTGTAGAAAAATTAATGACAAAAGAGTTAGGACAAAAAATTTCACTTGCAAATATTATTGGAAATTTTTCACCAAAAGATTCTTACAAAGAACGTTTTGAAGAAAATCCTCTGCACAATATTTTTGCAGATGCAATATTAGAACGAGGAAAAGAATATGGTGCTGAAATTTCCCTATTCCAACCTTCAACAATGAGGGGCGGTGCTCACGATAAAATTACTAATTATGATGTTAAATATTCAATGCTCCCATTCAATAATGATATAAAACTTATTGATATAACAGAAAAAGATCTCGTAGATGTTTTAAAAAACACTTCTGGTTCTATTTTAACAACCACTAAAGATGCTCAAATTTTGAGATGTGCAGGTATGGAATATTCTATAAGAAACGATAAAGAATACTTCTTAAATGGTGGTAAAGACCCAATTGAAGCTTTAAATATTCAAGGTCGTAACATTAACATAAAAAATCCAAGTAGCACAAAAAAAATAAAAGCAGTTTTGAATGATTATCTATTTTCAATGCCTACAGTAAAAAATATTCTAGAAAAATATAAATCTAATGCAGAAACTATCGGCAATGAACAAAATTTATTTATGAATTATTTATCAAAAAAAGGTAGTATAGATGTTTCTCAAGTAAAACCAAGAATACACACTTCTACTACTTATGCAAATCAAGAAGATAAAAATTCCACTAGAGATGAAGTAATTAAAAAAATAAGTAAATAATCTTTAAACATTTAATATCCAAAGTTTTTTAGTAGTTTAACTAAATCAAACGTTTGTTTTATTTTGTTAATATCAAAAATGGATATAATAGAAAAACGAAGATTCTAAATAAAAGATATTAAATATCGCAACTAAACTCTTTGCAAATAAAGGTTTTGATGCTATCAGTGTGCGTTAAATTTGCAAAGAAGCAAATGTAAATTTGTGCATGATTTCATATTATTTTGGTGGAAAACAAGAATTATATAATGCAATTATAGATAAATTTAGACTAAATAAGCTAAATTTTTATTCCTTATGTAGTACAACATTACCTGTTTTCAATGTTTCTTTAACATTAATAACCCTTTGATTTGAGCTACCAACCCAATGAAGATTGTTATCGTTAAGCTTCTTTACAAACTCGCCATCAACTAAAACATCAATTCCTTCGATGCCTTCAAGATTATTAACCTGTTCCCATTTATAGCCTGTATACAGCCATATTGTTTTTTCAGGTAATTCTTCATTTACTTTTTTTATTAATCTAAAAATTTCAGGACGGTTTTTTGGAAACAATGGATCTCCACCACTAAAAGTGATTCCTGTAATACAAGGTTTTGCCAAAGCTTCAAAAAGCTCTTTTTCTGCATCTTCATCAAATGGCAAGCCACCTTTTTCATCCCAAGTAATCGGATTTTGACAACCATTACACTTATGATTGCAACCTGCAACCCAAAGCACAGTTCTCAATCCATCACCGTTAAGCATATCTTCTTTTGTAATATCATGGTAATTCATATTACATACTTACTCTGTCTTTGATTTCTTCCATTTTTGCTTCGTTCAAACGTGTATCACCTTTAACTCTTGAATATGATAAATAACCATTCATACGGTCAATTTTTGTTAAGTTTTTACTTCCGCATTTTGGGCAAACATCCATATTCAATTCTTGGTGACCACAATCATCACAATATGAAAGTGACAAGTTTACACCTTCGTAAAATCCTTTATCCATAGCTCTTTTGATTAATGTTTCAATTGCTTTTGTATTATATGATATTGGATATTTAACATATTGAATTTTGCCACCGTTTAATAATTCCCAAAAACGACCTTCTAAATCTTGTTTTTGTAAAGGACCAATTTTTTCTGAAACATGACAGTGGAAACTGTTTGAAACATAGCCTCTATCAGAAACTTTTTCGACAACACCATATTTTTTACGGAATTGTTTAACTTGCAAACCACAAAGATTTTCTGCTGGAGTACCATAAATGGCATATAAATTTCCATCTTCTTCTTTGAATTGATTTACTTTTTTATTAATATATTCCATTACTTCAAGTGCAAATTGTCCATCTTCTACAAGAGATTTTCCATTGTATAATTCTTGCAATTCATTCAAAGCAGTAATACCAAACGAAGCTGTTGAAGATTTCAATATTGGTTTAATTTTGTCATGTAAGCCTAAATGACCACCATAGAAACCTCCTTCGCAAAATCCTAAAGGATTAATTGAAGCTCTCATTTCGCCAAGATAATCATAAGTACGTTTGTGTAAGCTTCTAATCATTTCCATATAGTAATCAAGAACTTCATAGAAATCTTTACCTTCTTTTTTAGCTTTTGAATAAATCATTGGTAGGTGTAAGCTTATAGCACCAATGTTAAATCTTCCAACAAAAACAGGAACATCGTTTTCATCAGCAGGTTTCATTCCGCCTCTTTCATACCAAGGTGAAAGGAAGGCTCTGCAACCCATTGGTGAAATAACTTTTTTGTATTTTTTATACATACTTGCGATATAACCTTCACCAGTCATAGACAACCAGTCTGGATACATAGCTTTTTTAGAACATTCAACACCCATGTTGAATAAATCTTCTAATTCTCCACCATTTCCATGTAAATTTTCATCATATAAGAAAACTATTTTAGGAAACAAGACAGGTTTTTTATTATTTTTCTTACCTTGACCTTCTTCTCTTACTTTAAGCATCATGCCAGAGGCCATTTTTTCAAATTTTTCAGTACCTAAACCAATTGACATAGTGATAAATGGATAATCACCACGACTAGATGCTACAGTATTGAACTTATATTCCCAACCTTGGAAACCATCATGAAAATCTTTTTCAACATCTTTATAAGCTTCTTCTTCAGCTTTTTGAGCACTTACTCCCATATCAATATATCTTTGATAATTCTTATTGAATGTTTTTTGAGCAAATGGAGCTAAGATTTTATCAACTTCAGGCACTGTAAAACCGCCATATTGTTGACTAGCAGCAGCCATTACAATATCACCAATTACGTCAAAAGCAACTTCTAAAGTTTTTGGTTCATTATACCAAAGATTACCCATTTCAAAGCCACCTTTTAGTACACTAGCAACGTCAAATAAACAACAATTCATTGTATCACGTCTTGCAGACATATCGTGAATATAAATGTATCCATCTCGAGTTGCTTGCAATTCAGGAACTGTTAAAAAGAATTTCTTATATAATTCTTTATTTAATTGATTGAAGATTAAAGAACGTTTTGTAGAAACTAATGCAGAATCGGCATTAGAGTTTTCTTTATCACCAATATACATAATTTTTTGGCTTTCTTGATAAACCTTATCAAGCATATTAACAAAATCAATTTTGTAATCTCTGTAATTTCTGTAGCTTTTAGCAACTTTTGGATTAACATTTTCTAAAGCATTTTCAACAATACAATGCATTTTGAAAATTTCTATTTCATGTTCATGTGTTTCCAAAACGCTTAAATTAACGTAATTACATAGTCTTTCAATATCTTTATCAGTTAATTCAACAAGCATTCTTGCTGCAGATTTTTTAACAGCTTTCACAACTTTTTGAACATCATAATCTTCTTTAGTACCATCTTTTTTTATAATTTTAACATTATTAACTTTAAGTTTTGAGAAAACGTCAACAACCTTAGTGTTCTTAACAGAGTTTAAAGAAGCTGGTTTAGTAACGCCTATATTAGCATTCAATTCTTCTTTAATCTTTACAATTTTTCCGCTTTCTAATTGTGGCATTTAATAATCTCCTTCTTTGTTAAAAAGGCAGAAATAGGATAAACTATCATGCTATTTTAAATATATTTCCCAAATTCCTGTCCCGAGGTTTTGTTTTTAAATAAGTATCCCGACTATGGCGGTTGTGAACCAGTGAGCAACTACACACTTCTTTTCTTATTTATTCTAGTATTATACTTTAAATTTGAAAAACATGGAATAGAAAAAAGAAAAAAATAAATCAAAAGAATTATAAAAATAGTCCATAAGATTAATCTTTAAAAGAAATAATCCAACTCAACATTTTGTTATAAAGCTTTACATACTTTAAACAAAATTAAATAAAATTAATATACAAAAAATCCTAAAAATTCTATCTCTTTTTAAGTAAAACTTTTGTCTTTATTTTTTAAAATATTTTAGAAAATTTTAAGTTTTATCTATTTATTTTGAAAAAACATTATCAAGTGTTGGATCCATTTTTATAAAACTTTTACAAAAATCAAAACTATCATCAGGATTAAATCCAAAATTAAAATTAATACAATCATTATAAATAGGTAAAACTGAATTCTTCATATTAAACAATCTATTTGCTATAATGTATTCTAGCTTATTATCGTATGTAATTTGAATTGATGTTGAAAAAAATAATAAAGATGTAAATAGTCCAAAATGTACAAAGTAAATGTTGTCTATATTAAATGTACCAATGTTAGCTTGATTTGTATCTAACAGATATGTAAAATACCAATCTAGATTGCATTGTTTATCATATAATTTTTTATCATTATGCCACTCTTTATTTTTAACATTTTTTATTAATTGCATTAAATAATTGCCATTATTTATATATGTAACACCAAAAGACCAGTGTTTACCGTAAAAATGACTTCTATGCATATCCAAAGAAAAAGCTTCTATTTTATTTTTATCTGCATAATGTTTTATTTTTGTTAATGCACTTGCAATAACCTTAGGCTCACTCATAAATGCTGTATCATCAGCATCAATATTCCAAAATTCATTAATACCATTTTTTTTTGCATGAAAAAAGGTTGTAAGGTGAGCAATCCCTGCTTTTAACCAAAAATCTGATGCAATAGATTTGACAATTTTTTGTGGAATTTTTTTATCACTTTTAATTATTTTTATATTATCATTTTTAAAAATAATATGCTTTTTTATTTCTTTAATTAATTCTTGTTTATCACAAATTATAATAAAATCTGCATCTATTTCATTTATTACATTTATCCAATGTTGCAAACAAAAAATACTATAACCAAAATTATTACTATTAAATTTTAAATAAAACATTTGTCTGTTTTTATCAATTTGATTTTGGAATAGAAATTTGTATTGTATTTTATTTTTATTAAAGTTATATCTTGTTTTTTGCAAAACATTCAAACCAAATATTTTATATATTTTAGTATGACCATTTTCTATAGAAAATCTTTCTTCTTCAATTAGTTTCAAGTCTTCCCCCATTTCGCTTAATATTTTTATCTATTAATATAATTGAATCAATTAATTTTAAAGATTCATTTTGATTAAAATTAAAATCATAATGTACATCTTTGTTATAACAAGGAAGCTTGCTTATATCATATCCACTTTTGACAAAGTCTGTCGGCATTTTTGTAAACTGTTCTCTATCTTTAAAAGCTGTATTGATACAAATTAATGGTGTCATTGTACTCATTAATACTTCCGTCAAACCACATCTTAAGGACACTATTATTTTTGCATGTTTTGCCAAAGCTGTTAATTCCGTATAACTCAAATCACAAGTTTTATATTCACAATATTTATATTCGATATCCTTATCTCGTATATTCATAAACACATCATAACCTTGTAGTGAAAATTTATTACATAATATTGTCCAAAATTTTGGCTCTATTTCTTCACAACTTGCAGCTTCTGGTACAAGAATTACAAAATTACTAGAATCAATTCCTGTTTCTTTTCGAACTTTTTTAAGTACATATTTTTCAGTTATTTGGGAAATTTGTAATTTATTATTGCATAATTCACCTTTAGTAATATTGCAATATTCAAGGAGTTTATCAAAATAATGTACGCTTCCATCGCCATTATTTTTTTGGATTGAATCCTCTACATCTTTAAAATATTCAAAAGGAAATATTTTAAAGAACTTTTTGTTTTCTATTTTAAATTGATTACCAGCAATAAAACTACTTCTATAATAAAAATTTTTAATATGAACTTTGTCATACCAAGGGCAAAACATATTCATAATATCTACATGATATTTTTGCGAAACAATAAATAACGGATTTTTCGTTCCATTTTTGCGTAAATAGTTTTCAACTACAAAACTAAAAAATAAAAATGCTTCGCCACTATTGCAATTTAACAAATAAATATGATCATATTCTGATTTAAAAATTTGTTTAAACTTCTTTTTCAATACCTTTTTTAAATTTATCTTGCATATTAAAATTCCTAAAATATATTTTTTATGATATGACTCATCATAAATATTTTTAAATATAGGTAACGTAAATAAACTAACCGTTTTTGATTTTGTATTTCTGCTATGATTTTTTATTGTAATTGCTGACAGTGCTTCACATAAAAATTTTTGAGTTCTTACTTCATAAGAAACCTCATTACTATACAATAGCAGTCCAAAAAATTTTATAGTTCTTTTTCTATCCACTTTTTTGTTTTCAAAAATTTTCATTAAGCTACCCCACTATTTAAGCAATCATGTATATGAATAACTCCAACTGGACAGTGGCTATTATTATCTAAGACAAATAAATTTGTTATTTGTCTATCATGCATTATTTTTAATGCTTCACTTGCAAGGATATCTGGTGAAATTGTTTTAGGATTTTTTGTCATCAAATTTTCAACATTTTGATTTAGGGTATTAGCTGTTAAAATTCTTCTTAAATCTCCATCAGTTAAAATTCCTATAAGCTCTTTTTTATCATTAATAAATCCAACACAACCAAGCCTTTTTGATGTCATTTCCAGTAAAGCTGCTTGCAAAGAAGAATTAACATCTAATATTGGTAATTCATTATTTTTATGCATCAAATCAGAAACTTTTAGCAGTATTGAACCCAGTTTTCCTCCTGGATGACGTTGGTTAAAATCATTTTTTGAAAAATGATGTCTTTCCATTAATGCAACTGTCAAAACATCACCTAAAACTAATGTTGCTGTTGTTGATGATGTAGGTGCTAATCCTAAAGGACAAGCTTCTTCACTATCAGGTAATTTTAATACAATATTGCTAAATTTTCCAAGTGTACTTTTTGGATTTTTCGTAATTGCAATAATTGGGATTTCAAATCTTTTACAATAATTTAATATATCGGCAAGTTCTTTTGATTCACCACTATTTGAAATAGCAATTACTGTATCCTCGGTAGTCAACATACCCAAATCTCCATGACTTGCTTCTGCAGGATGAACAAATATTGCAGGAGAACCTGTTGATGCCAATGATGCAACAATTTTCTTAGCAATTATTCCAGATTTACCTATACCAGTTAAAACAATTCTTCCTTGTGTGTTATACATTAGATTCAATGCTCTACTTAATGAATCATCTAAATTCGCCATTAAATCTTTTAGTGCTTTAATTTCTTTATTTATTGTTCTATAAGCTGAATTTTTATCTAAATTAAACTGTATTATCTCATCTTTTTCTAATAAATTTATCACTTATAAATCCTCATTTATCAAATAATTTATATCTAATTTTTCATCCCTTTTTTTGTTTACAGCAAAAGCACATTCTAACCCTGATGGTTTATTATCATTAATCAGTATTCTTTCGCCAGTAGGCATTTCTGTTAGTAAATAGTCATAATGAATATTGTTTTTGCTTAAAAACATCTTTAAATCATTTAAGTGTTCTTTTTTTCTTGCAGTTAAAAGAATAATTTTATCATCTGATGAAACTTTTTCAAAAAACTCTTTTACACCTTCAAGTAAAGTATCATACCCATCAATTAAATACCCATTATGCTTCACAATAGTTCCATCAATATCAAAAATCCAAGTATGTGAGAGTGAAGAAATTTCTAGCACTATAAAATACCTCCAGCTTGAACAATACCATTATAAAAGGCACCACAAATACTGTCATAATCTTCCCAAGCATAAGTTGTTAAGCTTAACCAAATTACAGAATGTAATGTTTTAATTTTTTCTTTATTGCATTTTGGAATGCTGTCAAAGAAAATTTCTTCCATATCTTCCCAGTTATTAGGTTTTATCGCTAACTCCACATCATTTTCTTTTATATCCAATGTAAATTTTTTCCTATTAAATTGGTCATAATTTCCTTTCAATGAATAATACAGTTTAGACCAATCATAATCAACATCACCGTACAATTTTGTTTTTCCAAAATATCCTCTTGGATCAATTAAAATTGTCTTCATATTAAAAGTATCAAACATTATATTTGAAAAAGTACAATCACCATGAATTAACTTAAATTCATTAGGCATCATTGTTTCAATGGTTTTTATAAAAGTATCTTTATCAAAAAAAATATTTTTATAATATTGACTATTAATTCTAATGAATTCTCTATCTGCAAATGGTACAAGTTTTTTAATTTTATCTAATCTATCAAAAGTTTTTGTGATATAGTTCATTCTTGTATCATCGTTATTTGCAGGAATTGCAGGAACTAAATCATGTAATTGTTCTAAAGCTTTAATAACATTTTTTAAAATATCTTCTTTTTGTGATTTTGTTAAACAGTCATAATCATAAATATTTTTACCCTTAACTTTTTTCATTTTTAAAGGCTCATATTCATAAATCTCAGGAATGAACTCATAACCCTTTTCTTTTACAAACTTATACCAATTTCTTTCATCAATTGCAATTTTTTTACCTTGTTCATTTAATCCATCTTTTATAACTAAGTCACCCACAAATTTCATAGAATTAAAAGGTCGCCAGCGATGCTGCTGTTGATTGTTTTCATCATAAGCAATCATTGTACCAATTTCTTTTGTTCCAAACAAAGGTAACCCTTTAAATTTAATATCTTGTTTTTTTAGCCAGCTTACTAAGGCTCCTTCTTCATCAATGTTTTCTAGGTATTTTTTATTCTCTAATATAAATAATCCTGCAACTCCATTTTCTTTTGAAGGCACTTTAACAAATTGACCATTTATAAATGACCAACGACACTCAAAATCCTTTGAAATACCAACATAATTCCCTGATGTTTTTGGAATTTCAAATCCTTCTGACAAAATTAAATCACACCAAAGAATTATAACTTGTTCATTTTCAGAATAATCATTTAATGCTTCTTTAATACCAGAAATTGTTCCTTTTTTGTTTGCTTTAATAACTTTATATTTATACTCACTAGCAAATACTGAAAGATATTTTTCTAAAACATCTGTTTTATAATCTGCAATTATTGAAAATTCAGCTTTTGGAAATTTTTTAAATGTATAAAATATAATAGGTAAGTTATCAACAGGTACTATACATTTTGGTTTATTTCTTGTTAAACTCTCTAATCTTGTACCTTTCCCACCAGCTTGTATTATTATTTTTAATTTATTTTGCACCGTTTCACTCCTTTGGTAGAAACATATAATGATATACATATTAATGTATTATATACTTCTTATTATATATCAATAAATTTAAAAGTAAACATGTATGGAGTTATACATAAAAATAGAAATATGTATAGTTAAAAAGACATCACATGTAAGGTATTTTGATAAAAGTAGGTACCGTATGATTTATGATGACAAAAAATTTATAGGCGAAGTAATAAAAAAAGCTCGAAAAAAAGCTAAAATGACACAGGCTGAATTATCAGAAAAAATTGATATGTCCGAAAAAAATTTAGGAAATATTGAAAATGGAAAACAATTTCCACAAATAAATAACTTTTTTAGAATATTAGAAGTTTTAAATATCTCAATAGAAGATTTTGGCGTTCAAACAAAGGCAAAAGATAACAATTTAAGAGAAAATATACTTCAAAATATTTATCTATTAGATAATTCCCAAATAGAAATATATTCAAAATTTATTGAATTTATGACAAAATTAACATACAAAAAATCCTAAAAATTCTATCTCTATCATTTATAACATTTGAGCAATAATATGGTAATCCACAATTTGCAATAGAAACTTCGTTTGTACGTTCTAAAATTGTAATTTCGCAACTTTCATCCAATCTTCTTAATCTCGTTGCTCAACTCGCTCTACAAGCACCACCACCTACTATTATTACTTTCATAACACCTCCGCTTTATAAACATTTTGATTATGTATTGACATTATCAAAATAATATACTATAATATTTATTAGAGGTCAAGATATGAAAAAAAATAATTGTAATAAAAATAACGGTTGGGGTGGAAAACGTGAATGTGCAGGAAGAAAAAGAACTTGCCGTAAAAAAGTTTCATTCAACAGACGAATTAATGAAGACGTTTTAAATATTTTGAGAGAGTATGCTCAAAATCACAACATGACAGATACGGAAGCTTTAGAATGTGCAATTATTTTGCAATCTAATATAGAAAAATTAAAAGGAGATAAAATTATGAAAATTGTAATTCCATCAGCAGATGAAAAACTATGTGGACATTTTGGACATTGTGAATACTTTACATTTGTAGAAGTTAATCCTGAATCAAAAGAAATTTTAAATATTGAAAAGAAAGTTCCTGAAGAAGGTATCTCTTGTCAAAGTGCTAATTGGATTGCTTCACAAGGTGCAAACGTTGTTTTAGCAGGTGGTATGGGAGGACGTCCTATGGCAATATTTGCTCAAAACGGAGTAAAAATCGTAGCCGGTTGTCCTGAATTAGGGATTGAAGAAGTTGTTAAACAATATTTAAACGATACATTATTAACAGGTAAAAACAGTTGTGGCGGCGAACACCATCATTGTCATGGTCATCACCATGAACATCAACATGGGAAAAATCATTGTCACCAACAATTAAATTCGTAAAAGTAAAAGCCGGAAGAAAATTTTCTTTCGGCTTTTTGATTATAACTTCAATTCAAATCCTCGACAACTTGAATATTATCCATTGAAACATTATATCTTTTGCCGTTTTCATCAACACAAGTTGCAAATAATTAGAGGTACGAGTGCTGTTGATTTTGGATTACCCTCACGAAGTTTTTCGTCTTGGATTATTCGGGATGTCGGCGGAGTAATGTCCGACCGACACCTTATGGGTTCGCTCGCTTCGCTCGACTCCACCTTACCGAAAATCCGCTGTATCTCTGGTTCTAAAGAGGAGTAAAGAATCTCATAAGATGTTCCACCATTGACTTTAACTTCACGAGCAACATATTTGCTTTCCAGTTTATTGATTTCTAATCGTAGAGAACGATTAGATTTTAATCCTTTTGCGTTTGCTACTTTATTTATAGTGACGAACGAATTAAGAGCGATGCTTGCATTAGCTTTTTCAACGAGTGAGGAGCTAAAAGCTTTGCTTATATTTATATATTAATTTTCATTGTCTTGGATTATTGACGGTTCAAAATCTTTGTACTTCATTACGTTTTTCCTTTTGTAAAAACTTCATCCGTCAGATTTTTCACAAGGACGTCGTTCGCTTTGCTCAGCCTTGTCAAAATCCGCCATGGTACTGACACATTACATCGTAATCAGAAAAATTGGAACACCAATTCCGAGCTTTGTGTCGTTTTCGTATCATTAAAAATTAGTTTGACTTATATAAAATAAAACAATAATAATTCATTTTGTAAAAAAGTTTACCTAGAGCATTATAATATCATTTTTATGCTATCATAAGTTCAATGCTTAAAATAAAAATGTTTATAATTTTTCTATTTTCAATAATTTTAATTGTTTGGTTTTACACTAAAACATTAAATTTTAGATTGAATCTATACTTAATAAACAATAATGTGAATGTAGGAATTGCAACTTTAAAAGATAAGGATCTTGTTGTAGTGAACAACAAGAAATATCCTCTATTAAGTGTTTTTAAATATTTCGTTGCTATTAAAGTGCTTAAATATATAGATCAAAAACACATATCATTGGATACCAAGATTACAATTAATCAAAATATGCTTGATATGCAAACTCATAGCCCTATGATAAAAGACTATAAAAATTATCCATTTGATATAACACTAGCTCAATTATTAGAATATATGATATCCCAAAGTGATAATAATGCTTGTGATATATTAATTGATTACTCTGGAGGAATTAATGAGCTTGAAAAATTTATACATGAATTGGGCTTCAATGATATAAGCATAAAAGTAAATGAAAAAGATATGAATAGCGATATTTATAATCAATATCTTAATACTTCAACACCTAAAGACATTGTCTTGATGATGAAAAGAGTAAAAGACAATAATATTCTTTCTAGCAGTTCTTTTGCTTTTTTAGAAAATATCATGCTAAAGACTAGCACTGGAGAAAATAAAATTAAAGCAGGACTTCCAAAAAATACCAAAATTTATCATAAAACTGGTTCAGGCTCTCGCACTCCAAAAGGTCTAAAAATAGCAGATAATGATGCTGGATATGTAAGATTACCAAATGGAGATTTGTATTATATTGCAATTATGATAAAAGATTCCCCTCTCAGTGATGACGAAAATTCTAAAATAATTAGTGATATTTCAAAAATTGTTTATCAGTATTTTTGTATTAATAAAAACTAATAATGTTCCGCTTTTTTATTAAACTTAATGATAAATTCCTCAAAATAATAATTGGCTTTTGTAAAAAAAAGTTTACAAATTTCTAAAAAAAGAGGAACCAAAAATTTAATTATTTGCGGAACTGGACTTTACCAAAATAATCATTTTATCCGTACAATTCAAAATCGGTGCGTAATTCAGCTATATTACGAAAATCTCAAACTATCCGTACAGTCCGAAAAAAGTCCATTTCGGCAGTTTGATTTTTTTGGTAAACCTAATTTTCCGACCTGAAAACGCCCTCGCAGAGCGGGCTGTCCAAAATAATCAAAGTATCCGTACAAATAAAACCGGTCGTTAAATTACATTTACATACATTTTAAAATATAAATTACACCATAAAAGACTTCCTTACGGAAGTCTTTTTAAAACTTACGCGTGGAGGGATTCGAACCCCCGACCTTTTGGTTCGTAGCCAAACGCTCTATCCAGCTGGGCTACACGCGCATTTTATTTAATTGTTTTTGTGTTTCCTCGCTGGATAGAGCTTAAATAGAACTTTCGTTGTACTTTTACTCCGTAAAAGCTCCAACAGCCAGCTGGGCTACACGCGCATTTTATTTAATTGTTTTTTGTGTTTCCTCGCTGGATAGAGCTTAAATAGAACTTTCGTTGTACTTTTACTCCGTAAAAGCTCCAACAGCCAGCTGGGCTACACGCGCATTTTATTTAATTGTTTTTTGTGTTTCCTCGCTGGATAGAGCTTAAATAGAACT
>JBJFBU010000054.1:0-17339 GCA_051888595.1 Candidatus Gastranaerophilaceae bacterium
GCAACAGTAAAGGAAATAAGATGAATACAGATCCGATAGCAGATATGCTTACTCGCATCAGAAATGCAAACATGGTTGAACATGAAACAGTTTCTATTCCAGCTTCAAAATTAAAAGTTGAATTAGCAAAATTGTTAAAAGCTGAAGGTTTTATCGTTGATTATGCTGTTAATGAAGATGGCAAATTCAAAAAAATCGATATCACTTTAAAATATGATGAAAAACATAAACCTGTTATTACTAACTTACAAAGAGTTTCTACTCCAGGTTTAAAGACTTATAGCAAATCTAAAAATTTACCTAAAGTTTTAGGTGGTTTAGGTGTTGCTGTTATTTCGACAAGTAAAGGTTTGATGTCAGATAGAAAAGCTCGCAAAGAAAATCTTGGCGGTGAAATTTTATGCTACGTTTGGTAGTAAACAAATTGATGTATATATTACAAAGTATAAATACAAAAACTCGCAGATGTTAAATTTTATGATGTATAAGCTATGACTTATACAAGTAAGGGTTTAATTGGTAGAAAAGCCCTTAGTGATACGATTAATACCAAAGGAGAAAGAAAAATGTCAAGAATTGGTAAATTACCTATAGAAATTCCTCAAGGAGTTGAGGTGAAAGTTGAAGGTCAAACTGTTACAGCAAAAGGACCTTTAGGTACAGAATCAGTTGAAGTAAGACCTGAGTTGTCAGTTAAAGTTGAAGATAACAAAGTTTTAGTTTTAACTAACAATGATGAAAGAAAAACTAATGCTTTACATGGTTTAACAAGAACTTTAGTTGCAAATGCAGTTAAAGGCGTTAAAGATGGATTTGAAAAGAAATTAGAAATCCAAGGTGTTGGTTACCGTGCTAATATGGAAGGTACAAAACTAAACATGGCATTAGGTTATTCACACCCAGTTGTAATTGAACCACCTGCAGGTATCACAATTGCTGTTGAAGCAAATACAAAAATTTCTGTAAAAGGTACTAATAAACAAATGGTTGGTGATGTTGCAGCTCTTATCAGAAGTAAACGTGAACCTGAAGTTTATAAAGGAAAAGGTGTACGTTACGAAGGTGAATACATCAGACGTAAAGCTGGTAAAGCAGGTAAAAAATAGACTGATTAAGGGTAGTTTATTTAAAAAACTTTTAAAAGATCTTTTTATAATCTGTTTTAAACTCTCGTTAAAAGAGTTTCAGCGTAGTAATATAGTAGCCCATATAAACCCTTGATTTGTCAAGAAGGTTTGGGTAAAGGAGAAAGAAAATGATTAAACAAGAAATTAGAAAAGCTAAAGTTCAAAAAAGACATAAGTCTTTAAGAGTTAAATTGGAAGGTACTACTGAATTTCCAAGATTAGCAGTTTATAGAAGTACAAAACATATTTACGCTCAATTAATAGATGATGAAAAACATGTAACAGTATGTTCTGCATCTTCAATTGATAAAGATTTAAAAGAACAATTGAAACATGGTGGTAACATCGAAGCTGCTAAAGTTGTTGGTGAAACAATTGCTAAGAAAGCATTAAAAGCTGGTGTTGAATGTGTTGTATTTGATAGAGGTGGTTTCTTATACCACGGTAGAATTAAAGCATTAGCTGATGCTGCAAGAGAAGCTGGTTTGCAATTCTAATATTAAATAATTCGTTATAATAAAATGAGCTTGGGATATACTCTCAAGCTCATTTTCTATTAACAATATACCAAATTTTACACAAAAAATGATTAAACTAATTCAGCATAGTATTCTATATCTTCATTTGAATTCATTTCTGTAGTGCAAACAAGAATTGATTTTTCATCAATTTTGTAGCCACCTATAATTCCATTGTCTTTAAGTTTATTCAAAAATTTATCAGCATATTCAACTTCAATTAAAAATTCATTATAAAAATCTTTAGATAAAACTTTTACACCTTTATCTTTTAGTTTTTTCGCTAAAATATGTGCATTTTTACTTGAAAGGTAACTAGCTTGTTTAAAACCTTTTTCGCCAAGTAAACTTAGATATAATGTTGCACAGAGTGCAATTAAAGCTTGATTTGAACAAATATTACTTGTTGCTTTTTCTCGTTTAATATGTTGTTCTCTTGTTTGTATTGTTAGTGTATAGGCAACATTTCCATCTGCATCAAGAGTTTTGCCAGCTAGTCTTCCGGGAAGTTGTCGCATAAGTTTTTCAGTGCAAGCCATAAATCCAGCATGAGGTCCACCGAAAGACATTGGAATTCCAAGAGGTTGAATATCACCAACCACGATGTCTGCACCATATTCAGAAGGTTGTTTTAGTATAGCTAAAGAAGAAATTTCTGTTATTACTATTAATAAACCACCTTCAGACTTTTTAATATCTTGTATTTCACCATAAAAATTTGGATTTTGAACAACAATTCCAGCATAGTCTGAAATGTTTTCTGGAATTTTATCAAACATTTCAAGTTCTATATCGTTAGCCCAAGCGTATGTTTGAATAACTTTTATGTATTCTGGATTTATAGTATCAGATATTAAGACTTTATTTTTTTTAGACACTCTTTTTGCCATAATAACTGCTTCTGCTGCTGCAGTTGAACCATCATAGACTGAGGCATTTGCAATTGGCATACCTGTTAGTCTGCATATCATAGATTGAAATTCATACATTATTTGTAATGTTCCTTGTGATATTTCAGGTTGGTATGGTGTATATGCAGTCAAAAATTCAAATCTTTCTGCAACTTGATTAATAGCTGCAGGAATAAATTTATTGTATGTTCCCGCACCAACAAAATAAATATAATCAGAATGATTTTTATTTGCTAAACTTTTAACTTTTCTTTGAGTTTGCATTTCGTTTAAGGCTTCTGGTAAATCTAGTGAATTCATTCGAGCATTCTGTGGAATTTGGTTAAATAGATCCTCAACAGAGCTTTTAGAAATTGCGTTTAGCATTTCATTTCGAGATTGTTTATTTAGAGCTGTAAAATTATCCATTATTGTACTTCTTCTTTGTAATCGTTGTAATCTAATAAGTCAGAAATTTCTACATCATTACCTGTAAATTCTACTTTTACAAGCCAGCCTTCTTCATAATTATTTTCATTTAGAATTTCAGGAGTATCTATGGCCTTTTCATTTATTTCAGCGATTGTTCCTGAAATTGGCATATAGATTTCTGAAGCTGCTTTTACAGATTCAATAGTTGCAAAAATATCGCCTTTATTGAAGTTTGCTCCAACTTCTGGTAATTCTAAAAATACAATATCTCCAAGTTGTTCAATTGCGTAATCTGTTAAACCAATAGTGTAAATTTTATCATTTTCGTGCAAAATGTATTCATGAGTTTTAGAACATAGCATATTTTCAGTATAACTCATTTTTCCTCCTTTTATATATTAAATTATTATTATTTTTCTCTATTATTCTTTTTTACAAACGGTCTTTTTACAACAGTTGCATCATGTAATTTTTCTCTAATCATAACTTGAACTGTAGCATCTATGCAAATTTCTTTAATGTTTTTTACATAACATAGAGCGATAGTTTCGTTCAAAGTAGGAGCAAAGCTTCCACTTGTAACATATCCAATTTCTTCACCGTTAAAGTATACTTTACATTCATGTCTTGGTACAACACGAGATTTCATTTTTATTCCGATAAGTTTTTTGTCAGTACCATTTTTAATTTGATTTATTATAACTTCTTTTCCATTATAATTTTCAACTTTATCTTTCGGAATTGACCAAGATAGTCCAGCTTCAACAGGTGTAGTAGTTTCAGTTAAATCGTTACCATATAAATGAAGAGCTGACTCAAGTCGAAGTGTATCTCTTGCTCCAAGTCCAATAGGCATAATTGAAAATTCTTTACCAGCTTCAAGAATTTTATCCCACATTGCTTGAGCATCAGAATTTTTAATCATTATTTCATACCCATCTTCTCCAGTATAGCCTGTTCTTGAAATAAGCGTGTTAATGCCAGATAAATTAAATTCTTTTATTGTAAAAAAGTCTTGATGTATATTATAACCTAAATTTTTAAGAACATCTAACGATTTTGGTCCTTGCACTGCAAGTAGTGAGTAATTGTGAGATTGGTTATCAATGTATAAATCTTTAAATTCTAGACTATTTCTCACAAACCAGTTTACGTCTTCATCAATTCTTGAAGCATTGACAATTAAAAGATACTTGTAATCTTCAAGTTTATAAATGATTAAATCATCAATAAGTCCACCGTTTTTGTTTGGTAATTGGCAGTACACCGCTTTTGAATCATAAAGTTTTGATATATTTTGTGGCACAATTTTATTTAGGAAATTAAGAGAATCTTTTCCAGAAATAAAAATTTCCCCCATGTGCGAAACATCAAATAAACCAACATTATTTCGTACATTTTTGTGTTCTTCAATAATAGATGTAAATTGTACAGGCATATCCCAACCTGCAAAATCTACCATTTTTGCACCAAGTGCAACTTGTTTATTGTGTAAAAGAGTTTCTTTCATATTAATTTTAACCTCAACCTATGTTGATTGTGTACTTAAAATTACGATATGTCAAGAAATATTTAAATTTTTTGTAATAATTTTGTGCATTTAAAAAAAGATGATATTATATAGTTATTATGTCAAATAGTTTTAAATTGAATTTATTTTTAGAAAAAGCTGTAAAATCTGAAGCTTCAGATATTCATTTAACTGTTGGTGAAAAACCAATGATACGTTGTGATGGTAAGATTTTAAAAGTGGATTATCCACCAATAACATCTGACGATATGAATTATATGGTTAAAAATATTGTGCCACAAATAGTTAGGGACAAAATTAATGAGGCTACAGATTTAGATTTTTCTTATGAAATAGAAGATGTTGCGAGATTTAGGGTAAATTTACTACGTTCGATGGCAGAGTTTGCGTTAGTTTTTCGTATAATTCCTTTTGAAATTAAAACTTTTGAACAATTGAATTTGCCAAAAACAATTCAACAATTTGCAGATTTTAATAATGGGATTATTGTTGTTACTGGACCTACAGGCTCTGGTAAATCTACAACATTAGCGTCTTTTGTTGAGTATATAAACTCAAAATATCAAAAGCATATTATTACAATTGAAGATCCAATAGAATTTATCTTTAAAGATAAAAAATGTGCGGTCACTCAACGTCAATTAATTGTTGATACCCCTAGTTATTCTGATGGGATAAAATATGCACTAAGACAGGATCCTGATGTTATATTAGTTGGCGAAATTAGAGATAGAGAAACTTTAGAATCTTCTTTAAAAGCTGCAGAAACAGGACATTTGGTTTTTGCAACAATGCATACAAATGATGCAGTACAAACAATATATAGAATTGTTAATATGTATGAACCAGAAGATAGAGATTCCGTGAGAAGACAGCTTGCTCAATCTTTGAGAGGTACAATTTCACAAAAACTTATTAAAAAAGCAAATTCAAATGGAAGATATCCTGCCTGTGAAGTGTTGGTAGTTACACCAGCGGTCAAGGATTTCATTATGAAAAATGAAATTGAGGAAATTTATCCATTATTAAAAAAAGGTTCTTTCAATAATATGATATCGATGAATGAATCTTTATATACGCTTGTTGAAGCAGGGCAAATAACAAAGGAATCTGCACTAGAAGCTTCTGATAATAAAATAGAGCTTGAACAATATTTTAGAGGTGTTATTAGAAGCGCTGCAGCAATGGATGATGAATTTTAGTTATGAATAATTTAGTTACAGATGCAATAAATTTAAAATCTTATAACCTAAGTGAAGCAGACAAAATTGTTGTTATGTATTCAAAAGAAAAAGGATTAATAAGATGTGTAGCAAAGGGAGTAAAGCGTCCAAAGAGTAAATTGGGAGCAAGGATGGATTCCTTGATAGCGAACAGAATAATGTTACATGAGGGTAAAAATTTGGGTACTATTTGTCAAGCAGAGGCTTTGAATACATTTAAAGATTCAAGAAAAGATTTTGATAAGCTTACTTATTCATCTTATATTTCAGAAGTTGTTTCAATTTTTGGTGTAGAAGATGATCCGTCAAGTAAAGAAATTTATGAATTATTTTATAAGGCTTTAGATAGAATTTCTAATTCTAAATCAAAAAAAGATGTTATGATTGCAGTTATAAAATTTCAGCTAAAAATGATGTTAATTGCAGGTTTTGGTTTAGAATTTGATAGTTGTTTATGTTGTAGAGAACAAATTTTAGATGAAGATATGTATTTTTCAATTCAAATGGGCGGAGTTGTTTGTGCCGAATGTAATGAAACTTTGGGTGTAAAATTAAGATTGCATCACAAGATGAGAGATTTTTTACAAGCAATGATGCAGTTTGATTTTAATTACGAAAGTGATTTTGACAAAAAAGCTACAGAAAAAGTGTGTGACGTTTGCTTGAATTTATTACATGAATTTATACAATCTCATTCTTCAAAAAAAATAAAGTCTTTATCAGTAATGTGTGCAGAATAAAATCTAAAAATATATCTAGGCATGTTATTATATGTAAACTTTTGTAACAACATTTTGCCTTAAGTTAAAAAAGTTGCTATAATTATCATACAGATAATAGGTATGATTTAAAAAAGATAGCAATTTTTTTAGTGTTAATGTTTTTAATATTGTATAGTAACAGTAGGATTTTATATTTTGATTAATAGAGAAACAGTTAATAAGCAAGAAAAAGAAATTCTATATAACAAATCAATGGCTTCAAATCCAATAGCTAGAGCAGGATTTATGCCTAAATTGAATGTTACACCTAGAACAACTACTAATAGACTTTACGGTGGTTACAATTCAAATAATGATAGAGTTTTTGCTACAACTGACTACAGAGAAGTTATTAAGAATATAAATACTGCATTAAAAGGTAAATTAACAACAACCGATTGTTATTCTACATTGCATTCTTTGATTATAAATAAAATTGGTGCTCAATTCACAGCGATAGGTTTATATCAAGAACAATCAAAATGTATAAATATTAAATTAACTGATAAAGTTGGTGGTACTTACTCTACAAGGGTTTTCATGTCAGATGAGTCAAATCCAATTGTAGAAAGTTTTAATAATCAAGAAGCAGTTATTAAAAGTGATTCAAAATTTTTAAAATTGGCATATTTGCAAAGTCCAGCAGTTGTTGTTATTCCAATGATTTCTGTTGGTGAATGTTTGGGTGTTATGATTGTTGGCGACAACAATGTTGAAGAAAATGCTGATTTATATACTCTAATTGCTAATCATTATGCGTTGTTTATGCATAATGCTGAATTAATGGAACAAGCTAATGCTCATGCAAATACTGATTCATTGACTTCATTGAGCAATCATAGAGGTTTCCAAGAAATTTTATCTAATGAATTGGCAAAAGCAGAAAAAGCTAATTCTACAGTTTCAGTTATAATGATGGACGTAAATAATATTTCTAAAATTAATAGAGAGCTTGGTCATGCTAAAGGTGATGAAGTTATCAAGTTAGTTGCAGAAAAGGTAAAACAAAATATTCGTTCAAATGATACAGCAGGTCGTTATGGTGGTGATGAAATTGCTATCATTCTTCCTGATACAGATACAAACGAAGCTAAATATTTAGCTGAGTATTTAACATATAGCTTGTCTTGTTGCTTTATTGATGATGTTGGACCAGTAAAAGTTTCTGTTGGTATTGCAAACTATCCTCAATGTGCTAAGGAACAAGAAAAATTATTAATTTCTGCAGAACAAGCAATGTATATCTCTCAATCAAAGGGATACAAAGATGGCATGTCTGCAATCATAAGTTCTTCTGATTTTAATTTCTGGGATGATATGGCTTTACATTCGTTTGCGGAAGTTTTAACAAAACGTCACTCTCAATTGGGTGTAAATTTTGAAGAAGAATTGGTTAATAAATTTGCAAATGAAGAAATTTCTTCACAACATCACTTAGAAGAATTAGCAACTTCTTTAGCTGGTGCAATTGATGCAAAAGATCCTTATACGAAAGGTCACTCAACATCGGTTTCAAAATATTCAGAAGCTTTAGCGAGAGCTTTAAATATGCCAGAAGCAGAAGTTCAAAGAATTAAATTAGGTGCGTTGCTTCATGATGTTGGTAAAATTGGTATTCCTGAAAGTGTATTAAAAAAACCAACTCATTTGTCTGAAGAAGAATGGGAAATTATGAAACAGCACCCAACAATTGGTACAGAAAAAGTTTTAATGCAAAATGAAGCTTTGAAGGATTTAATGCCAATGGTTAAATATCACCATGAACATATTGATGGTTCGGGCTATCCATGCCAATTAAAAGGAGAAGAAATACCTTTAGAAGCTAGAATAGTTGCAGTAGCTGATACTTATCATGCTTTAATAAGTGATAGACCTTATAGAAAAGGTTTAGGTGTAGAAAAAGCTTGTGAAATTTTACAAGATGGTGCAGGTACTTTGTGGGATGCTGAATTAGTTAGAAAGTTCATACAAATTGCTCCATCGTTAGCAACAACAATTTAAAAAAGCTCATTTTGAGCTTTTTTAGTATTTATAGATGATTTTTTCTATAATGTTACAGAAATACGTTTTATTTTAAATTACCTATTGAGAAGTGTTTCAAAATGTGTTAAAATGGGCATATAGTATAATATATGTAAATAAGAAATAAAATATTAAAATAACGGAGGATTTTAATATGGGCTCAACAATTACATTTTCAGGCTTAGCCTCAGGTATGGACACCAGCTCTTGGATTGAAGCCTTAGTAAAAATAAAAACTCAAAGTTCAGTTACTCCACTTGAGAAAAAGAAAACAACTGCTACAGCAGCACAAACAAGTTTGAATGATGTTCGTTCAAAAGTATCTTCGTTGCGTTCATCTATTGAAAAATTGACAGATGCTAAGTTCGGCGGTTCTTTTGATATATTTTCAAAAAATTCAGTTACGTCTTCAAAATCAAGTGTTGTAGGTGCTACGGCTACGAATGATGCAATAAGACAAAATTTGGACATTGTAGTTAATAAACTTGCAACAGCAACAACAGCGAAGTCAAATCTTGGTTCACAAGGTTTGATTTCTGAAGATACATTGTTTAATACTTTGGCATCAGGTAACGCTGAAGAAGGTGCTTTTAGTATATTTGTTGATGGTAAAAAATCTGAAATAACTATTGAAGAAGACGAAACATTAGGTAGCATTATGGATAAAATCTCATCAATTGATGGCGTTAGTGCTTCAATTAACGATGGTAAATTTTCAATTGTTGCGGATGAAGGTAAATCATTAGTCGTTGGATCTTCTTCTGATGAATCAAACTTTGTTTCTGTTGCTGGTTTGATTAGAAATACAGATGAAAAAACAGGTGATGTAAAATACGAAAGTTATACTGGAATTTCAAGAGTAAGTACATCTGCAAAATTGGCTGATGTTTTTAGCGAAGATGTTTTAGGTACACTTAAAATTGGTGGTGATACATTTACAATTGATTCAAACACAACAATGAAATCATTTATTGCAGCAATTAATAGAAGTGAAGATGCTGGTGTTTCAGCATATTGGGATGCTTCTGCAGGTGAAATGGTTTTGAAATCAAAAATAGAAGGATCTTTTAATATTAATGTTGAAGCAGGAACTAGTAATTTAACTAATGTTTTAGGTTTGACATCAGGTACAGTTGATGAAAGCGGTAATTATGTAAAAGATGTAGATGGTAATTATCTTTCAAAAATTAATGATCAAACATTAGGTGAATATGCTGAATTAACAATTAATGGTACAAATTTGGTATCATCATCAAACACAGTAACTAGTGATATTTCTGGTATTGAAGGTTTGACTTTAACTTTGAAAGCTGTTTCAAAACCAGATGATGATGGTGTTATAGAGCCAACAACAATTTCTGTAGAACAAGATGATGAAGCTTTAATGGAAGCTGTAAAATCTTTCATTACTGCTTATAATGATACAATTTCAAAAATTGATGACAATACAAGTTATGGTGATAATTTGTATGGTGATTCTGCATTAACTTCTTTGAGAAATAATTTAAGAAGAACAGCGACATCATCACTAGATTCAGGTTCTTTGAAGTTATTATCAGATATTGGCATTTCTACAGGTAAAGCTTCTAATTCAACAGATACAACATCAGTAAACAAATTACAACTAGATGAAGAAAAATTTAAAGAAGCATTACAAAAAAATCCAGATGCTGTAAAATCATTGTTGGTTGGCGACAACAAGGGTACTGAAAATTCTGGTGGTGTTTTAAACAAATTAGAAACAATCGTTGAAGATTCTTTAGATACAGTTAATGGTTACTTTACACAAAAGAATAAAACTTATGAATCAAGAATAAGTAGTTTGGAAACATCTATTAAAAACGCTCAAACTCGTGTAGATGCATACCAAACTAGATTGCAAAATCAATTCAGAAATATGGAATCAATGATTTCATCAATGCAATCATCTTATAGCAGGTTGTCTATATAAACAAATAGAAATTATAATAAACCATTTTTGATTGCGGCTTCAATATCGAAGTCGCTTTCTTTTACATAGCCTTTCAAAATTGGTATAATTATTTTGATATGTTCATTTTCAACTTTTTTATCAGAATACATTATTTTTAATAACTGTTTTGTTGAATATTTTACGTTTTGTTCTACAAAGTTATATTTTTCAAATAAACTTAAAGCTGTTTCTTTGTAGTTTGCATCAATTAATTTTAGCGTATGAGCATAGTTGAAAACGAAGAACATACCTTGAATAACAGCTTCACCATGCGTATATTTTTTATATTTAGTAATTTTTTCAATGGCATGAGCATAAGTATGTCCAAAATTAAGAATTTTTCTTAGTCCTGTTTCTTTTTCGTCTTTTGAAACAACTGCAATTTTTAATTCAATACAAACTTTTATAATTTTTTCTAAAAATCTTAAGTCTTTTTCTAGAATTTTTTTATAATGAACAGAAAGAAAATCAAAAAGTCCATAATCAAACATTGCACCACAGCTTTTTTCAATGAAAGCATATTTGATAACTTCCGCTAATCCGCTTCGATATTGTTTTTCATCTAGAGTTTTTAAAAAGTTGGTGTTTAAATAAACTGCTTTAGGTTGGTAAAATGCACCAACAATGTTTTTGCCATATTCAGTATCAATTGCAACTTTTCCACCGACTGAAGAATCAACGCAAGCAAGAAGTGTTGTAGGAACTTGTATAAAATTTATACCTCTCATATATGTTGATGCTACAAAACCTGTAATATCGCCAACGACGCCACCACCAATTGCAATTAACATACTTTTTCTATCAAGATTAACTTCTTGGCAATGTTTTAAAATTTTTTGGTAGTTTTTAAAGTTCTTTTCAACTTCACCGTCTTTTAGGACAAAAACTTCACTTTTTTCAAAGCCAAGTTCATTTTTATATAATTTATAAACCTTTTCGCTTATAACTGCAAGAAATTTTGAGCATTTATAATCATTTAATATTTTTGATTTTAAATCAGTTATAGGATTAGAATCCATATAAATAGGGTAAGAAAAATCTTTTTCTTTTATTTCAACATCTATTTTATTCGGCATAACTCTTAATCTTTCCTAAAATTTCTTTAATGATATTATAAGAAGTTTTATTTTCTGTGTCAATAATTATATCGGCTTGTTCGTAGTTGCAAATTCTTTTATTCAAAATTTCTTTGATTTTATCAACTCCAAATCCTTGTTTTAATAAAGGTCTATGTGTTTCATTTTTAATTCTATCAAACAAAACTTCAGCACTAGCTTTTAAATATATTGTAAATCCACAATCCTTTAAAATTTTTCTGTTTACATCTCTTTCAAAAGTACCGCCACCAAGAGAAATTATTTGGTTATTATTTTTACATAATTCAGTTATAGTTTTAGTTTCTAAATCTCTAAAATATTTTTCAGAAAAATTTTTAAAAATTTCTGAAATTTTCATTTTAGAATTATGTTCAATTAAAATGTCAGTATCAATAAGTGTATATGTGGGACAATATTCAATTAAAGCTTTACCAATAAAACTTTTGCCAGCACCCATCATTCCTAATAATATAATATTATTTTTTTTCATAATTCTTTTTTATTTCATTTAAAGAGTCACCACCGAATTTTTCTAAAAATTCTTCGGCAATAATCCATGCTATTCTTGCTTCTGCGACAACAGCACATGCAGGGACTGCACAAGTATCAGAACGTTCAAAATGAGCTTCTGTTTGTTCTTTCTTATATAAATCGACAGTTTTTAGAGGAGTTCTTAAAGTCGGAATAGCTTTCATAACGGCTTTTACTACAATTGGCTCACCATTTGTCATTCCACCTTCAATACCGCCTGCATTGTTTGTTTTTCTATAAATTTTATTGTCTGCAATAAAAACTTCATCGTGTGTTTTACTACCTCTAAGTTCTGCAGCTTCAGCACCAATACCAATTTCAACTGATTTTACTGCTGGAATACTCATAATTGCTTGTGCAATCTTGCCGTCAATTTTTCTATCCCAATGTACATGTGAACCCAAACCTACGGGTAAGTTTCCAAAAATAACTTCAAATTTGCCACCCAAAGTATCGCCATCATTTTTTGCCTTATCAATAGCTTCTTTCATCATATCTGTAGCAATATCATCAGCACAACGCAACTCAGAATGCTCTGCTGATTCTTTTAGTAATGTGTAACTTTGTGGTAATACATCTGCTTTTATGTTCCCAATTTGTGTAACGTGCGAAAAACCAATTATAAAGAATTCTTTTAAAATTGATTTAGCTATTGCTCCAACAGCAACCTCAATTGCAGTTTGTCTTGCACTTGAACGTTCTAAAACATCTCTTAAATCTTCAAGTTGATATTTTATAGCTCCCGCAAAATCAGCGTGTCCAGGACGAACTTTTGTAAAAGATTTTTCAGCAACTAATTTTAGGATATCACGATTTTTTAAATCGACTTCCTTAACGCTCATAGGAATTCGCCAATTATCAAAATCTTTATTAACTATTTCCAAACAAATTGGTGCACCAGTCGTTCTGCCAAATCTAACTCCAGATTTTATTTCGCAAGTATCACTTTCTATTTGCATTCTTTTTCCACGACCATAGCCAACTTGGCGTCGTTTCAACTCATTATTAATAAAATCTTCGCTAATCTTAAATCCTGCAGGTACGCCCTCAATAATAGCGTTTAAGCACTTACCATGGCTTTCACCTGATGTTAAAAATCTAAATTTTGTCATAATATCCCACTATTTATCTGCATAATGCAAGAAAATTTGCTCTTTTGTTTGCATCATTTCTTCAACTATTTTCCAAGAACCGTTAGATTGTTTTTGCCATATTTGATATGTTTTTAACCAATAAGATTCTTTCATTGGTTGTCTTAAGGCACTTATTTTTACTCCTCTATTTGTTTGAGTAGCTGAAATATTTGAATATTTGTTAGTATAATGTCTAACTTTTGCCGTGCCTTGACTAATTTTCATTTGTTTTGTATAAGTTTGCATATTTGTTGTAGCATTAACTAATTCTCCATTTGGTTTTACAACTTGGCGAATAATTTTTGCATTTGGAGAGTAATAATTTAATAAACTTGGATTATATGTATTTGCTGCTTTTACATATTGATTGAATAGACCTTTAACAGTTGTTAAATCATCTGCAAAAACAGTTATTTGTGTTGTAAATAATACTAATAAAATTAATGCAAATTTTTTCATTATGATACTCCTTAGTGATAGTTATTTATACTAATATTAGCATAAATTTTTTAAATAAAAAAGCCCCATTTTACTAATGGAGCTTTTTATTTATACAAAACTTATTATCTATTTTTTTAAGAAATCAGGAATTTCAATATTTGAGAAACCTGTAAGATTTGTAGGTGCTGGTTCAGGCATTGTAGTTGATTTCTTAGGAGTATTGAAAGCTCCAGAGAAGAAATCAGCAGCACTCAACTGTTTAGTTTGAGCTTTTTCAGCTTGAACTGCACTATGTGATTTCATTTCAAAACCTGTTGCAATAACAGTAATTTTAATTTCACCTTGCATGTTTTCATCAGTAACAGCACCAAAAATAACAATAGCATCATCTTGAACTGCATCATTAATAATTGTCATTGCCTTAGTTACATCAGTTAAGCCCAAATCAGGACCACCAGTGATATTAACAATAACACCTTTAGCACCGTCAATAGTTGTTTCAAGTAATTTAGAATCGATAGCATTCTTAGCCGCTTCTTCAGCTCTGCCTTCGCCTTGACCAATACCGATACCCATCAATGCAGAACCTGATGCCGCCATTACTGAACGTACGTCAGCGAAATCTACGTTAATCAATCCAGGTATAGTAATGATATCAGTGATACCTTGAACACCTCTTAAAAGAACTTCGTCTACAACAGCGAATGATTCCATTAAACCAACTTTTCTATCTACAATACCAAGCAAGTTGTCGTTAGGAATTACGATAATTGCATCAACCGCTTCTTTTAATTTTTCAATACCTTGTGTAGCTTGGTTAGCTCTACGTTTTCCTTCAAAGCTAAAAGGTTTAGTAACAACTGCTATAGTAAGAATACCTAATTCTTTAGCCACTCTAGCAACAATAGGAGCTGCACCAGTACCAGTACCGCCACCCATACCAGCTGTAACGAAAACCATATCTGCACCTTCAATAGCTGCAGTTATTTCTTGACGAGCTTCTTCCGCTGCATCTTCACCAACTTTAGGGTCACCACCAGCACCTAAACCATTTGTTAATTTAGAGCCTAATCTAATTTTATTTGGAGCTGCACCAAATTTTAAAACTTGAGCATCAGTGTTCATAAGATAAAATTCAACACCTGACAAACCGGCTTTTATCATTCTATTTACGGCATTACCACCGCCACCACCGACACCAATAACTTTAATCTTTGCAGGACTTACTGTATCTGGCGAGAATTCATTTCTACTGCCGCCATTTAAAAATTCTGCTGCTTTGTTAAAATTGTCCACGTTTATTCCTCTTTTTTGTTTCTTCCGTTATACTAGAACAAAAATACTCTCTAGTAAAGGGCTTCTTATAAAATTATTATCCAATCTTATCATCAATTCAAGAAATATGTATTTTTATTAAGAAAATTTTACAAAATAAATATATAAAAAAGGGCTTGCCAAAGGCAAGCCCAGATTAACTTATGCTTCTATGATATAGTTTAATAATGTTCTTACACCAACACCTGTTGCACCAGCAATGAATTCTTTTTGAGGTTTATCTAAGAATGCAGTGCCCGCAACATCTAGATGAGCCCATTTTACACTATCTGTTACGAATTTTTTCAAGAATAAGCCAGCAGCTGAAGTACCACCCCATCTTGAACCTGTGTTTTTCATGTCTGCAATATCACTTTTCATACTGTCAAAGTACTCATCAAACATTGGCATTTCCCAATATTTTTCACCAGATTTTGCACCAACTTCAATAATACGTTTTACTAGTTCTTCGTTATTGCCCATAATACCTGATGCATGTGTACCTAAAGCCACCATACAAGCTCCAGTAAGAGTTGCGATATCAATAACTTCATCGACACCTAATTCACATGCATAGCAAAGTGCATCTGCTAAAGTTACTCTTCCTTCTGCATCTGTGTTATCAATTTCAATAGTCTTACCATTTTTTGCAGTTAAGATGTCACCAGGTTTGTAAGCGTTTGGTCCAATCATATTTTCGCAAGCTGCAATTATGCCGTGAACTTCTACATTAGGGGCGAATTCTTTTAATTTGCTCATAACTCCCAAAATGCAGGCCGCACCAGACATATCATCTCTCATTGTTAGCATAGATGATGCAGGTTTTAAATCCATACCGCCACTATCAAAGCATAATCCTTTACCAATTATAGCGATTTTTTTAGTAGGATTTTTAGGTGCATATTTCATGTGTATAAATTTTGGGTCTTGATGACTTCCTCTAGCAACGGCTAAAAATGCACCCATACCCATTTTTTCACAATCTTTTCTATCGTAAATTTTTGTATCAAGACCTAATGATTTTGCAATTTCTGCTAATTTTGTAGGTGTTGCATATTCAGCTGGTTCATTTGCAATGTTTCTTGTTAATTCCATTGCTTGAGCTCTTTTAAGACCTTTTTCGATTTTCGATTTGTCTAAATTTACATAAACTGTTTCGATATGGTCTTTCTTTTCTGTTTTGTACTTATCAAAAGCATAATCTCCAATCATAGTGCCTTCAGAAATCATATCTGCATAGTCAAAAGAAATGTTTGAAAAATCATAAGCAATAGTTTTTGCTTTCATTTGAAGAGCTTTTTTAGTAGCTTTTGCGACAGCTTCTCTAACCTTGTTGTTATTTAATTCATTTTCTTTGCCTAAACCAACAACTAAAACTTTTTTTGCTGGTTGTTTGCCATAAGTTGGCAAAAGATAAGTTGTGTTAAATTTACCTTCAAATTTGTCTTGTTCAATTGCAAAATCATTAGCTAAATCGCTTGATGTTTTTTTGCATTCGAACATATTTACGATAAGTATATCGCATTCTTGAGTTTTTACATCTGAAATAACTTTAAATTCCATGATATTTTTCCTTTCTTTATATAAATTCATAATAGCATATAAATTTTAATAGTTTAACTATACAAAAACTTTTTAGCATGTTATTATTTTTTTATGTAGTAGTTAAATTTTTGGAAATATATGCAATAAATTAACTTTTTAATATAAAAAATTAAATAGTTTTTACTCGGTAGGTTATATGTACCGAGGTTGTGTGTATTTGTAAAAAATAGAAAAGGTATAGGTACGAAAGATTATGGACTCTATCTCAATAGTTTCATTGGCTTTAGTCGGAGTATTTGCTGCTATTTTTACAGCAGTATATTTTGTACAGCGTGCAAAATATAACGAATTAAAAGCAGAAACAAAGAAAAAACAAGAAGATTTAGCTGAAAAAGAACAATTATTGTTAAAAGAAGCAATGATTAAGGCGAAAGATGCTTTACAAACTGAAAGAGAGCAATTAAACGAAGAAGAAAGAGAACGTAGACAAGAATTGTCACGTCAAGAATCAAAATTAGCACAAAAAGAAGATGCATTAGAAGATAAAATTCAAGATGCAACAGAAAAAGAAGCTGCAGCTCAAAGAAAAATGGATGAGTTGCTTGAAAAAGAAGATTATTTGGCAGAATTAGTTCAAAAGCAAACATCAGAATTAGAAAGAATTTCTGGAATGTCTGCTGAAGATGCTAAAAATATGTTATTTGAACAGTTAAAAAACGATTTAGCACAAGAACAAATGCAACTTATAAGAGAAAATGAAGCAAAAATAAGAGAGGTTTCCCAAGAAAAAGCGAAAGAAATT
>JBJFBU010000055.1:0-3886 GCA_051888595.1 Candidatus Gastranaerophilaceae bacterium
GGTTTTTCTACTTATACACAATGTAAAGCTTGTGGGCATGTTATTGAATGTCCAAATTGTGCAATTCCAATGATATGGCATTCTGAAGATAAATTATTAAGATGTCATTATTGCAATCAAACAATGTCATTTCCTACTGAATGTCCGAATTGCGGTTCAGATGCTTTACACAATTCCGGAACAGGCACACAAAAAATAGAAATGTATTTAAAAGAGTTATTTTCAGAATTAAATATTGTAAGAATTGACAGCGATAGTTTAACTCGAAAAAATGAACACATAAATATTTTGAATAGTTTTCAAAAAGGTGAAATTGATATTCTTGTTGGTACTCAAATGATAGCAAAAGGTCTTGATAATCCAAACGTAACACTTGTTGGCGTAATAAGTGCGGATGCAAGCTTTAATTTACCTGATTTTAGAGCTTCAGAGAGAGGTTTTCAACTTTTAACTCAAGTAGCAGGAAGAGTTGGTAGAGGTGAATTTACTGGCAATGTATTGTTCCAAACTTATAATCCTGATTTCTATGCACTTCAAACAGCAAGAGAACAGAATTATAATCAATTTTTTGAAACAGAAATTGTTGCAAGAGATGAATTTGGCTATCCTCCATTTTCAAAAATAATTAGATTTATATTGTCTTGTTCAAATCAATTTCGAGCAGAAAAGGCAGCTCAAGAAATAGGATTAAGACTGGATACTATGGTTGAAAAGTTTGGTATTTCTGAGAAATTGGAAGTCTTAGGACCTACAATGTGTGTATTTGAACGTTTAAATGGTTTATACAGATTTCAAATTTTAGTAAAAAATAGAATGGGTGATAAAGGTCATGATTTTATATCAAGATTTTTACACCAAATAGTTTTACCAAAAGATATAAGGCTTACGGTGGATGTAGATCCAATTGATATATTGTAGTTTATTTTACAAAGAAACTTGGTTCATTAACTAAAGCACGACATTTTCCACTTATACAATCATTTAATGGTTTTATACCATTGCATAATTGAGCAGTATAACCTGTGTAATCAGTGTTTGTTCCATTCATTTCTTTGTAAACAACATCTCCAGCAACGCCAGCATAGCAAGAAGCATAACCAAGAGGTCTATTAGAGTATGCTCCATTGTTTCCATAAGGAACATAGAAGTTGCTGTATGTTGTTTTATCATTAATGGTTTGTTTTAATTCTTTTTTTATAACGACCCTGCCATTAAGTTTTGTTAATGGAAATTTATTTTCGTATCCTGGGCGTACTGTACCATCCCTAAATACATTGAAAAGATATATATCTTCTCCAACTTTATCTGGACCTCTCGCAATATCTTTATCATTTTTCATTTTACCATTTACATCTACATAAACTCTAAAAAAGTCTTTATTCTTTTCATAGTGTTTCATTAGGTATGTAACAAAATTCTTTTTGACTTGTGTGTCATATTTAGCAAGAGTAGCAGAATCGCCATTTTGGATTTTATCATAGATATCTTTTGTAAATTTAGCTTTTGTTTCATTAGGAAGAATTGCTATGTATACATCGAAACAAGTATCTTTGTTGCTTGATAAGTCCAGACAAGAAAAAATATCACTTGAAACTGATGATAGCTCGCTTTCTGATTTTCTAGCATTTGTGTAATCAACAACGCTTGAAGCTTGATCTGAAGCAACTGCAATTCTTTTGACAGTTGTACTAAGAGCGTAAGAAAGAGCTCCGTCCATAATATAATACACTTGTCCGTTAGGAAGTTTTAGGTTTGGAGTATAACCACTAAAAGATGTAGGTAATGTATCTATATCAATACCAAGAGAAGAACAATTTACTGCCCCACTGTTCAGTTGGAGCGTTGTGGCAAGCCTTTGGCAAAAACCATCTTGCATAAGTTTATATTGAGTTTTTTGGGCTGATGATAAAGTGCTGTAGCTAGTGATACTTTCCCCTTGATCTACATCTACATTTCCCGATGCATTTCTAAATGATACTTTTGGTAAGGTATAACTAGTACCCGGAATTTTATTTTCATAGTCTAAACATTTATAAGGCGATGTTGTTTCCCTATTTTCGCAAACATTAATATCTGTCGTAAAGTCAATATGACCTTCTTTTGCTATTTGGCTTGCTGCATTTTGTAGAGTTACATAAGCAGAATAGATTTGCATTTTTTTCATATATTCTGCTTTAGGCTTAGACAGTCCCATTGCAGCTGCTGAAACGATACCAATAATTGCAAATATCATCATAATTTCAACCATTGATACTACAGCATCTCTTTTTTTTAGTTTATTTCCCATTAGCAATTAGCTCCATGCATTCGTCATAAGTATCTACTATCTTTATACCACATTTTTTGTTAATTGACTCGTTTGTAACGTTAAGTAGCGTAACATTTTCATTTACAGCATAAACTGGTATATTTCGTTTTAAAGCTTCAAATACAGGTATAGAACCAAGTGCATTCGCAGGCATGATTAGATAATCAAGATTATCAATAGTAATGTTACCATTTAAAAGCGGAGCCTGATTTAATCCTATTAAGATGCAAGGTAAAAATGTTGGTGTAATGTATTCAGAAGCTGATTTTCCACTAACTAATTTTGGCGAAATCTGAAAATTACAGAAAGCTGGTGAATGAGCACAAGGTATTTCTAATTCTTTTGATATGTAGTGTGATAAAATAGCTTCAACACCGCCTACAGGGTCAACACCAACGCCATTTTCATAATCCTCATTCGTTTCATCGTCAAATAAACAAACAATTGCTATAGCATTGCAACCTTGATTTATTAGATTTATTGCACTATTTTTCAGAGTTGTTACATCACTTACATATCCTGTTGAAATTCCTTGCTCATTTACATAGAATTCAACCCCAACATTATTTTTTGTTACTTCGTACCCATAAATATCAATTCCATAAACTGCTTTTACTGCATTAATAGTATTAATATGTACATTTAAAACATCTTTAGGTATTGCTTTATCAAAAACAACACCAATTTTATTGTTTGTTGTTTCTTTTAGCGAAAGTTTTCCCTTGAAAAATTCATCAAGTGAGTAACCTTCAACATAAAGCATTTTATCGTTGATTCCTGAAAAACAGCCTGCATTTACAACATTTGGATTAACAATAAGTTTTCCAAGCTGGGTGAATTTTCTTGCATAAGGACTGGCATCTCCAGCAAAACCGCCAATAGATGCTCCAATTCCAGTTGGAACGATAAACGCTCCTAGTTTTTCATTATTGTCTAGCATAGTTTAATTATATAATAAAAAAGAGGTTTTACCCTCTTTTTTATTGTTGAATTTATTGTTTTGTTTATTGTGGACCGTAAGTATGAGCTTTTTGGATATTTGATTGAAGTGCTGAAGTCGAAGAATTGATGTAACCATCGAGTAATGAGATTTGAGTTTCGCAGTTACTCTTTTTCTGGTCTAACTCTTCTTCCCAAGCTGCAATTTCAGCAAGCTGGTCTTTGTATTCTTTATCTAATGCATTCAAGCTATCTTCATAGCCTGCATCATCTTTATCCAAGCCTGAAAGTTCAGTATTATACCATTCTGATAAAGAGTTTGAATTTCTTGTGGCAACTGAAATGTTATGAGCAAGTTCTGACAATTGAAATTCTTTATCAGATTTTTGCATCTTATATGTTAATAACATTGTTTGTATTCCTGCGTATCCCATACATAACTCCTGTACAACGTTTTAATACACTTACACCATGTATATCGGACAAATTGTTTAAAACTTTAGCTTTAAAACATCTTTTCGTTACAATTCGTTACAAATTTCTTTTAACCGCTATATAATTGTTTTAGTGTCATATAATTTGCCTTAATGCAGAATTAGTAACATGTCTATATAAATGTGCTTATTCTTGTTATAAAAT
>JBJFBU010000056.1:0-3863 GCA_051888595.1 Candidatus Gastranaerophilaceae bacterium
AAACAAGTCCATGTGCAAAAGAAACAACACATGCATCAATTGAAAGTGCTACAGCTAGTAATATTACTGTAATTAAACTCATCCTAAATTGACCTCTATTTCAAACAATCTTTTCCAAGGATAAGAATATTTTACATTAAAATTAAAACCTGTAAAATGTTCTACTTTTTCTTCGTAAAATTTCATTTCCAAATTTTTTGGCTCTTGCAAAGTTTGTCTAACATTTGCTTGGTATGCCCAATCATCTAAAAGTCTTATTGCTTGTAGTTTTTGAAAAGCTTTATGAGAATATTTTTTTGCCAAAAACTTAACTTTTGCTGCACATAACAAACTACCCAAAGTATTTGCAGATGTATTCCAAGCTGAATAGCCATAAAAACTTTCGTCCATTTTTGAATCAATAAACTTGTTTACAAAAAGATTATCAGCCCCATTTGCATTTCTAACATCTGCAATCATAAGATTTTTTGTCAATTTAAAGTCACCAGAATATAATTCTGTGGGTCTTTTCATTACAATTTCACCTTGATGCTCTTTGAAATTATTAACTAACAAATTAACATCCGCAATAGATTTATCATTAACAATCTCAATATTGGCCAAAGACAGCTGTCCTAATACTGATTTTTCAATAGAGATATCCTCATAATTTGATATCAAATTTTTACATTCAGGCTCTGTAAATTCAACAAAAACTTTCATTCTTCCTTCAATTGCCCTAGCAAAAAGAGTTAATGGAATTTCATCCGCACCTGTTTTTGTAACTCCGCCCAATTTTTCTAATGCATGTGCTTCTTGAACATTAAACCCATACTCGGCACAATCATCTTTTGAAAAAATTAGAGTATCCAATAATCCTTCTTTTTGCCATTTTAAGTAACATTTATTAATTTCAAAATTTCTTTTTCTTGTATTTATATAATCATCTAAAATTTCATAAGGAATAAGCCTTTCAATACAACTTTCTGAGCCTAATTTATGAGTTTGGTATGAATAATCAAATATTTTTTTGCCATATTTGTTCCAATATTCTTTTTCTTCTTGATTAACATTGTTGTTTGAAATCCTCATTATGCTTGAAAATGCATAAATTTTAGACTGCTTTTCTTTTAAAATTTCTTTTAATTCATCTATTCTTTTCTTTATTTCATCAAAAGTTTCAGGACATCTTCTTGACGGAATTAAACCTCCATAAGCAATAGTATCAAGGGATACAACCATCGCATCCGTTTTTGGAACAGTTTTAAGCCAACTGAATAAACCTTCTATATCTGCACTTTTTGTCAAATCTCCTAACAAATCTCTGCTAGGAATAAAAAGTTCAATATTTTCGTCAATTTCAGCAATGTTTTTAAATAAATTATAACAAACTGGTCTGTTATCTATTGGAATTACACAAATTTTCATAAAACTATTATACTAAATAAACTTAATATTGGATGACTTTTTACAAAAATTAAGTATAATTTTGAATATGAAACGTTTTTTATTAGTTTTAATATTATTCACATTATCAACAAATAGTGCATTTTGCATGATTGATGCAGCAACTGGTGAAGAAATAAAAGGTTACAGAGGAGAATTACCAGATGTAACTGAAAGATTTCAAAAATTTGTAAAAAAAACAGCACGACCACAATTCAAATCAATAGATGCATTCAATGTTTCAAGGGGCTATAAACCTGTTCCAAGAGATAATCCTGCATACGTTAATGTAATTATCAAAAAAGAACGTAAATCTGATTTTGCAAATGACATTAACAATCTAATACCTATTGTCGAAAAGCTTATTTCTTCTATTGAAAACGGAGAAAATGAGCAACTTTTTGCAGCAAGAGCAAATTTTATGTATGACAATGTTGAATATGTAAGAAAAAAATACGCAGAGCGAGATGAACGATATTACCCTGCCTATGATGCACTAATAACATCAAGTAACCGGGCTAGAACAGTTGTAAATATTAGAAACGAAGCAAAAGCTTACAGCGTATACCTACCATACCAAACTGAAGGTTACATGTACACACCTCAATACCTTGATGCTCAATTAAAGAACCTTTATCAAGAGTTGACAAATACAATAATTCTAATGAGAGATGTAGATTAATACATTCTACCTTAGATTATTTCAAACCTATGGTAAATATTGGCTCCAATGCTCATCTAAATTTTTGATGAATTTATGTGCATCCAAAACATCATCCTTAGTTATTGGTGGCAAGCCTTCTTGAACATTCAATGTTATATCCTCGTCATTTTTATCTTTTACATCAATATCTGAAACGCCAAGAAAAGCTACACCAAATGATTTTCCGCAATGTTGACATACAAGTCTAACAACGAACATTGAATCCTCTTTGCGTAATAACTTCATTGAATCCTCATCAAAGTCTGATTTACACTTAGAGCAACATAAATTTTTAAACATTATCCTAATCTTGTTTTCCATACTTAAATATTATACTCCAATCAGGTATGTTTAAAAATTGCCCACATGTGGAATATAAATAATATTGAAGCAAAATGGAGCTTGCCTATGTTTACTCTGTCTTTAACAATTTTAGGTTTTATTGTTTACGCAGCTTGTGTAATAATTCCTAGTGTTCTTGATGAATTAGTACATTCAAATTAGCATTATTTGTGATAAAATTCAAATATGAACGAATTTAATCACTATACTGTTATGAAACAAGAAGCCGTTAATGCATTAAATTGCACAGATGGCTTAATTTATGTTGATGCCACACTTGGTGGCGGAGGACACAGTGAATTAATTTTGCAAAAAATCCAACCAAATGGAAGATTAATTTCATTTGACGTGGATGATGATGCAATAAATTTTGCTAAGGAAAGATTAAAAGATTACAAAAACTTAACAATCGTTAAAGATTCGTATACAAATATTAAGAAAGTTTTACAAGATTTAAAAATAAAAAAAATAACTGGCGGAATCCTCTTTGATTTAGGGGCTTCGTACCATCAACTTACAAAACAAGAAAGAGGTTTTTCTTTTACGAAAGATGCCCCATTAGACATGAGATTTAATAAGAACGCTGATTTTAGTGCCTATGATGTCGTAAATACCTATAGTGAAGCTAATTTGGTCCGTATTTTTAGCGAATACGGAGAAGAACATTTTTCTAAACGTATTGCTAAAGCAATTTGTGCTAAAAGACATGCTACACCTATATCTACAACATGCCAATTAGCTCAATTAATAAAAGAAGCTACACCACCTACAAAAGGTCGTATACATCCAGCTACAAAGGTTTTTCAGGCTATAAGAATTGAAGTAAACAATGAGTTAAAAAATATTAAAAATACTTTAAACGATGTGTTGGATTTATTAGATTATGGTGCTATAATAAGCGTAATAAGTTTTCATTCACTTGAAGATAGAATAGTAAAAGAACAGTTTAAGTATTACTCCGCAAAATGTCGTTGCCCTAGAGAACAGCTCATTTGCACTTGTGAACCACCAATGCTGGAACTTATTACGAAAAAACCTATAGTAGCAAGTGAAGAAGAACTAAAAGTAAACCCACCTTCTAGAAGTGCCAAACTTAGAGTGGCAAAATTCATTAAAAAGTAAGAAGTTGGGTATGTGTATTATAATAATCTCGGGTAGGAAAAAACAAAATGCAACAAGAAATTTTGCATCTAACATATAATGAATTTAATGAATTTGAAAGCTATGAGTTTGAGACTCCAGAAGATTCCGTTATCGAAGGTTTCTTTGAACAAGAGGACAATGAAAAACACATGGCTATTAGAAAATTAAACTTTACTTTATGTATTTTGTTAGCAGTTTTAATTGCAATTACAACTGTTAGCTATTATTTTGCTTCTGCTAGTGAAATTAC
>JBJFBU010000057.1:0-17018 GCA_051888595.1 Candidatus Gastranaerophilaceae bacterium
TATTCAACATTGCAAAAATGTTTACAAGTACAATTGTATCTTTAGTACTTTGTTCTTTTTGTGTTGTTGTTCTTATGATTAACCCAACCTTATTTAATTATATATATCCATATTCGTTTTCTTGCACATACGGATTAGCTTGCTATATGCTTGGTGCATACTTTGTTTTAAAATACTTGAAAAATTCTGAAAGTATGACAAATTTATATGTTGCCAGTTTTTTTGCAAGTTTAGCGATTGATTTTAAATCTGAATTTATCGCTCTTACTCTTATAATTTATATAGCATTAGTTGTTACAAAAAACTTTAAATTAAAATATTTTATATTTTTATCGTGTATATTTATATTATTTCCATTGGTTTCGTTTTTGAGTCTGTATTTGCAAGGTCTTCATTTTTCCGAAATTAGTATTGCATATAAATATATGACTGACATTATATCATCTGATACTTCAATTTGGTATCAAAAATGGAATGGTATGTTATTTGTTGGCTCAAAGTTTATAGAAGGTTGTTTTTGGTTATTCTGTACAGTGTTGTTATTTGTTGCGTTATTCTTTATTTATAACTATAAGGTAAAAAATAAAATATTACTTTTACCAAAAATAGTTATCTTAGTTTATTCTATTTGTTTTTTGCAGTTCTATATACTTTCAAAATCTAAACCAGTTACGATTGCATTAATTTTGTGTTGTTTATTTTTTATAAAATTTTTAAAAACAAAAAAAGAATTATTATTTTTATTTTTGTTATCTATAGGTGTATCAATTAGGACTTTTTTCTTAAGTAACAGTTTTTGTAGTTATGGTGTTTTTTATACTCCTTTATTTTTGATAACAATTTTTAGTTTTTTAATTATGTATTTTAAAGACAAATATCCTGATTATCATGAAAATATGAAAAGTTATATTGTATTATTTTTATCGATTTTAACAATTTGCTTTTTTATACAAACAAATCCATATAATGCTTTAAGAGAATTATCTTATATACCATATTACAAGGTTAAAACACGTTATGGTTCAGTTAGAACATTAAATGAATATGGGCTTGCAGTTCAAAATATCTGTAATTTTATTATGAAATATACACCTGAAAATTCAAAACTTTTGGTAATTCCAGAAGGAGAAATGATTAATGTTTTGACTAACAGAAAGTCTGACATGATGCTTTATTCATTGAATCAAATGTTTTTAGAAGGTTACGGTGAAGATTATGTCGTAAATAGAATTAAATCTGAAAAAATAGATTATATTGTTTACTATTCTGGATTTGATTTTTTTAATTATGGTAAAAGTTACTATTATCCAAAACTCTTAAAATTATTAGATGAAAATTATCAAAAAATATATGTTGTTCAACACGGTACAACTTTATACAATGTAAGTAGAATGTTTCTTTATAAAATAAAGAGTAATTAGTTACACATATTTTAAAATATCACAAGGTGTTTTTACAAGAATTTTAGCTCCATTTTTTAGTAAAAAATCTTCATTTCTGAATCCCCAACAAACACTTATACAAGGCATATTTGCATTTTTTGCTGTCACAATATCAACATCAGAATCTCCAACATAAATAGCTTCTTCTGGCTTTATATTAAATTCTTTTAGTACTTTAAAAACTGTGTCAGGTGCTGGTTTTTTCTTTACCCCTAAAGCTTCATTTTCTCCGATAGAAACATCTAATAATTTATGAAAATATTTATCAGACAATTCTTTTACTGCTAAATCAAATTTATTTGAAACAACTGCAGTCTTATAACCTCTATTTTTTAAGTTTATTAGTAATTCTTTTATTCCAGCATAAGGTGCAGTTTTGTTATACATATTGTTTTTATAATGCTCTTTAAAAATCGTTAGACATTTGTTGTAATTTGTATTTTCTAAACCGTTAGGAATTGCACGTTCTATTAATTTTGCAACACCATTTCCAACAAAATTTTGGACTTCTTTTATTGTTCTATTTGGATAATGAAATTTACTTAATGCATAATTTGTGCTATCAGTCAAGTCTTCAAGTGTGTTTAAAATTGTTCCATCCATGTCAAATATTACAATTTTTATCATATTTTTCTCCAAAATTTTTGTTGTATTTATAGTTTTTTATGTCCCATAATATTCAATTGCGGCAATATCATTCTTCCATTCCATTGCATTTTTAATTGCTGCAATTGTTTTTGGAAAGTTTTCTTGCAAAAATTGTGTTCTTAGTCCAAGTTTACCGACAATTTCACCATAAGGATATATATTGGTTAAAGCATTTGTTTCAGCTACTATTTCTGATAGTCCACCCCATTTACCTGAATAGTGATCTAATTCTCTTGTAAAATAGTCTATTATTCTGATTTCTTCATCAGTATGAGTTTCGTTAAATTTTTCTTTTTCTTCAATATATATTTTTCTAATTGCTGGGTCAGACGTAAAAATTTCTTCCTGTTTTTTGTGTTTTCTGCCGACTTCTTTTACATCTAACAATTCATTATCTTTTGCGTGTCCTAATTCATGTAAAAATGTGAATAAATTATCAGCAGTAATAATTTCTCTATAGTATGGTATATAGCAAGATTTCATAACCTTTTCTTTGTCATTAATGTTTATACCATCAACAGATTCTGCAATATCAAACAGCATGTCTCCTGAAATTTTTTTTAATAGGCTTACAAGCTCATTTTTATCTCCTGCACCAATTTCTTTGAAATTTATAGAAGCTTCTTTGTCGTGATGATAGTCTTTTATTTTAATATTTTTGTCATTCACTGAAATTTCATATTTATAATTATTTTTTGATGAGATAAATTTATTGTCAGAAACAACTTCAAAACTCAATGATTCACTGAATATTGGTTTACCATTTTTGTCTGTAATTTTATAGTCAACAATTCTATTTCCTTGTGGATCATCTTCATATAAAAACTGGGTTCTTGTTCCATCTGCAGATTTCAAATCTTTTTTAATTGTTGTGATTCCAGTTCTTTCATCAAATTTTGCAACTGTTGGCTCTTCAATTTTTCCATCGTCATAAGTGTATTTTACGTTCATGACCCCTTTTATATCAGAAGGTGTCATTTCTTCTAATTTAACAACTTTGTTATCTTTATCTCTTTGTAAAACTTTTAGCGAACGTAGAATATTACCATTTGCTCCATTAGCATATCGAGAATATGAAATTCTATTTGATTTAAAATCTGTAGAACACATATTGTATGTAAAAGCATCTGTTCCTTCTGTCTTTTCAAGAGCAATACACTCTGTTTTACCAATTTGATTTCCATCCAAATCAAATTTTAGTTCTTTATTTGTTCGACCTATATCTAAAAGAGGTTCATATTTTTTTATAGCATTTCTTTCATCTTTAGGAAAAGTGTGTAGTAAATATTCTTTGCTTGGATTGTATGGATTAGAGGCGAAGCTTAATACCATTTCGTCTTTTGGTACACTATGCATTGCTTTTTTTACACCATTATAAAATTTTTCCTTATCATTTTTATCAGTAATATGAGTTTTCATAGTGTAAATTTTTGACATATTTTTCATAGAAATATTTTCATCTTTAAATTCTTTTACTACGTCTACGTCAATATTACCTTTGTTATACAAATCTCTGAAATCTTCAATTTCTGATTTTCTAAAATATGGCTTACCATTTTTTTGTTTTAGAGAAAGAATTTCATTTGTAGCAGTGTTTAAATCAACCCTTGTAATAGTAACACTGTCTTTTACTACATAATTAAAATATCTTGTTTGTGTTTTATTATTGGCTTTTACAAGCTTTGGTACACTAATTTTTAAATTACCAATTTCCATGTTTATCCCTACTATAAACTTGTCTATTCTTATTATAACTATAAGTTTATTAAAAAATTTACTATATGATTAATATTTGTAAACATTTTAATCTTTTAAAAGCATTTTATTTATTAATGTGTATTTTGTAGAAAAATATGATTATTTGCACAACTTAGACAAAGTATATTTAAAAATAATTTAAATATTTTTAGAAGAATAGCTTTTATTGTAATATTAAATTGTTATTACTTTGCTACTATTTTTTTGTGTGATATAATTTTTTTAAATTGGAGTATTTTGATATGACATTATTAAAAAATATTGATTCACCATACGATTTGAAAAAATTATCAATAAATGAAATGAAAACATTATCCCAAGAAATTAGAGATGCTATTTTGAATAGAGTAAATAAAATAGGAGGACATTGTAGTCCAAATTTGGGTATTGTAGAAGCAACAATTGCTTTGCATTATGTATTTAATTCTCCTGTTGATAAATTTATATTTGATGTTTCTCATCAATGCTACACTCATAAAATGCTAACAGGTCGTAAATCAGGATTTGTTGGTGATATTATGAAAAATATTTCTGGATTTTTTAATCCATCTGAATCTGAACACGATACTTTTGTATTAGGTCATACATCAACATCTCTCAGCCTTGCTTCTGGTGTTGCTAAAGCTCGTGATATTAATGGTGATAAATATAATGTTGTTGCTTTAATTGGTGACGGTTCTTTAAGTGGTGGCGAAGCTTTTGAAGGTTTAAATAATGCAGCTATGTTAAATAGTAATTTTATTATTATTGTGAATGATAATGAGATGTCTATTTCTGAAAATCAAGGCGGTTTGTACAAAAACTTAAGAGAATTAAGAGAATCAAATGGTACTTGCCAAAATAATTTCTTCAAAACTTTCGGTTATGAATATCACTATTTAGAAAATGGTAATAACCTTGAAGAGTTAATTGAATTATTTGATAGTGTTAAAGATATTAACAAGCCGGTAGTATTACATATTCATACTTTAAAAGGTAACGGATATACTCCAGCGGAAGAAAATAAAGAAATGTTCCATAATACAGTTTCTGGAAGAATTAATGGTAAAACTCCAGTTATTCCAAATAATTTACCTGAAACGTATGGTACTATTACTACTGATTTTATTTTGAAAAAGCATGAACAAGATAAATCAATCGTTGCTATTACGGCAGCTACTCCTGGTGGTGTAAGCTTTACAAAAGATTTTAGACAAAAAATGGGTGATGCTTATATCGATGTAGCTATTTCAGAAGAGCATGCTATGGGATTTACTTCAGGTTTGGCTAAGAATGGTGCAAAACCTATTTTTGCTGTTCAAAGCTCGTTTGTACAAAGAACTTATGACCAAATTTCGCAAGATATTGCTTTGAATAATTCTCCAGTAACTGTAATTGTTCACTGTGGCGGTATGTCAGGTATCGACATGACTCATTTGGGAACATTTGATATTTCAATGATTAGCAATATTCCGAATGTGGTTTATCTTGCTCCTACAAATAAGGAAGAATATTTAAGTATGTTAGACTGGTCTATTGAACAAGTTGAACATCCTGTATTTATTCGTGTTCCGTTAGGTGAACCAGTTGTTTCTAGCAAAAAAGATAAAACAAATTATTCAAACTTAAATAAATATCAAGTAATAAAAGATGGTTCTGATGTTGCAATAGTTGCTCTTGGTACTTTCTTTAAACTTGGTGAAAAAGTTTATGACAGATTAAAACAAGCTGGATTTAATCCAACATTGATAAATCCGAAATTTATTACTGGGCTTGATGAAAACTTATTGGAAAACTTAAAAAATAAACATAACATAGTAATTACTCTTGAAGATGGAATTCTTGACGGTGGTTTTGGTCAAAAAATTGCAAGCTTCTACGGGGATTCAGAAATGAAAGTTTTGAATTACGGTGGTAAAAAAGAATTTACTGATAGAGTTAAAGTTACTGATTTGTATGAAAGATACAGATTGACTCCTGAATTAATTTTCGAAGATGTTATGAAATTACAATCTGGAAATTTGCTTTACGCATAAAAAATTGTATTAGTTATATTTTACAGAAAAATAAAAAACTACCAATAGTTCATTTGGTAGTTTTTTACGGATTATTGAAAATATTGGAACGGGAAATTTTCTTCTCGTTTCAATGTATATTATTTAGTCATCATCTATCACTTCTACAAACTCAAGTTTATCAAAAGTGTTTTTGTTTATTTCTTTCTTTTCAACATACTTACTGAAAGTTTGGCTTAAATAAATACCGAAAAAGATTATAAAACAAGATGTCATTTGTAAGATATTTGAAGTTTCGCCAAGAATAAACCAGCCAAAGAACAAGGCTGATATTGGAAGTAAAAATAAGAAAGGTGAAACTTTACTTGCAGAAAGAATATTCATTGATGAATTATACAGTGCATAAGCAACTACAGTTAAAATTCCCAAATATCCAACTAAATATATGCTAGAAGATGAAGTTATAAGATGAATTTGTTCACCAGTAATAAAACACATTCCAGTAAAGAATATAGCACCACCAATAACAGCAATTCCTGCAAGATAGAATGGAGGATATTTATCCATTAAATATTTTGTCGTAACAACACTAACGCATGTTAAAATTTCAGCACCAAGTTGAAGTGTATTACCAAGGATTGGTCTTGGAGCAAGCTTTGTAACATCTGAAGTAAGGCTTAATAATACAGAACCTAATATTGCTATTCCCAAACCGATGTACGCCAATCTTGGAAATCTTTCTTTTAAAATAATTCTTGCAAAAAATATAATCAAGACGGGTTCCAATGAACTTAGAACGCCTGCCTGACCTGAAGATGTGAATTTTAATGCATTCGTTTCAAAAATAAAATATAAACAAGGTTCACATAAAACCATTAAAAGTAGATATTTTAAATCACTTTTATCTATTTTTATGTTTCTGTAAATCGTTAGAAAAAACGGAATGAATAAAATTGCTGAAAGACTCATTCTTAATGCCATAAGTGATAGAGTCGAATATTCATTAAGACATATTTTTGTTGCAGTTAGTGATGTTCCATAAAGTATTACTGCTATTGAAATTGAAATGTAAGCAAATATTTTGCTTGAATGTTTTTGTTTTACTGGCAAATCTATCATTTCATAAAACCTCCTTGTAAATTATGTGGTATACCTTTTAAGACTATTGTTAAGGATGTAAAATAAAAATACACTCCAAAACAAAGCTTTTAAAATCATATCATAGTCATAAATATAATTACAATAAAAACTTAAAAAAAAAAATGAAAAAATAAAAAGATATTATTAAAATAAAAAAATAAAAAGGTAAATAATGACAATTTAATTGACTTTTAGAATAAATACTAACAAATAAAAAATATTACAACTCTTAATATTAACAGATTGTCTTTATTTGTAATCTAGTTTGAAACAATAATGTTTATAAAAGAAATAGTTATTAAATGCTTTTGAATTTTCAACTGTTAAACTTTGTTTCTTAACTTATATTTGTATGAACATCACAAATGTTTATAGCTTTACTTTTATAGTGCAGAGTGATAAAATCAACTTTATAGGTTGAGGTATTTCATAATAATTGTCATTCTTAGCAAACATATATTCATATTTGCCAAGAATAAATTTTTCTTTATTTATATTTTTATTAGAAGTTACAAATAATTTATCTTGAATAAATTTTATATCAGATATTGAATAATCACTAGATAATATAAAGTTTTTAATATCATCAATTCTGCATCTACTAACATTACACGAGCAACTTCTTTTAATTCTATATTTAGCAAAAATATAAAAATATTTTTCAACCTGTTCTACAGGAAAAATTATATAATTATTAGTTATAAAAAATCTTACCCTTTTTTCCTTGTAAATTTTAATAATCCAATTTGAAAAAATTTCATTTGAATTAGGTAATTTTATATATTTACCAACAGTACCTGCATTTCTATATGTTTCAAAATTTGAATTCATAAAATTTATTATTTTTGTAGCATATACATTAATTGATGATACATTTTTACTACTATATTCAAAAGCTTGTCTTTCAGTGTTAGGGATTAAAACAAATTGTCCACATTGAGCTGGTGAATGTTTAACATCAATATAAAAATTCTTATTATTTGCAAGTTTGACTAAGATATCTGGTTTTGTGGAATCAGAACGCCCAAAATGAGAAAAATCGGCATAATCTCTAAATTTATCGTTTAAGTATTTTGCACATGTTGCCTCAAAATCTTTCCAAGTTGTCACATATTTCCTTTATATTTATTTTATGAATTTAAACACTTAATCATCTCAATATATATCATATAAAACTTTTGTCTTTTCATATACAACGAGAGTTCGTCATTTTTTGTTTAATTTATTTTTCAAGTTAATCATCTTTACAGTCTTATTAAATACCCATGTAAAATTGCTATTAGATAAAAATGTACCAATGAATGTTATATGTAAAAACTTAGGATATAAGCATTTATATGATTTTGAAATGAGATTTAACTTCTTATTTCAAAAAGAGTTAGATAAAGACTTTGATATATTAGCAAAAGCTTGTTAAACACCGATTTTACGGTTTTTAATTTTATCTCTTAATATCTTTGCATAGTCTTTATATTCATCGGCTTGGTTCGTAATGCCATAGTTCGTTTCATGAATTCTACGATTACATGTAATGAAATTTACCATGTGGATTGTTAAACCATTTTTCTCTAAACGTTCCCTTAAATCGATAACATCCCCGGTGATAGTATCTTCTCTAAAAAGACCGATTGTGTTAAATACTTCTTTTTTAAACAGAGTTGATCCTGTCAATATATTGGTAAATGGTTTCGGATTGACAAATTTTGCTTGTTGAGGAGTGTCTGGAGAACAGAAATTCTTTAATTGAGCCATAACTATTTGATAACTCAAGTCTTTTTGCATTTCATCATAAAGCATTTGTAGAGCATTATTAACGAGCATATCATCCTGATCTATAGTCAACCAATAATTCCCTTTTGCTTCTCTTATGCCGGTGTTTTTACCTGCCATTTGTCCTTTATGTTCAGTATTTACTATTACTCTACACCCCATAGAACGGGCTATTTCTACCGTTCGATCTGTTGATATATCGTCAATCACTATTATTTCGTGTGGAAAGTCTTGTGATTGAATACTTTCTATACAATCTTTTATGTACTTTTCACCATTATATGTTGGTATAACAACTGAAATTAAATCTGCCATATTTTTCTCCTGAGTATTATTTTATTAGAAAAATTATACTCAATATAATAGAATAGAACTTTTAATTCTAAAATAATTCTATTTTCTCTTGTACATTAACGTTTAATATTTTTATTTAAGTGTTTTATCCACAAATCATAAACAAAACGTATAAATTTCGGGTGTTTGCGGATTTTTTTCAACAATAAATATCGAGGTTTATCTTTTATATATCCGATTAGTTTTTTCGGACTCTTTATTGCATCTTGGATTTTCATTGCTCGGTTATGCTCTTGTATCGGTGGAAAAATATATCTTTCAAAAGTCGTTTCCTTGCAATAATCTTGAATTGATTTTTCAAGCATAATATCTTCGGAGATGTCTTTAGGTAATATGTCACTCACAATACTGTTCATAAATTTTACCATAAAGCCTATTTGTGCTTCGGTTTTTGTTTTTGTTACATCTTCTATAAATATTTCCCAATTAAAATCAGGTTTTGTTTTTAGAAAATAATTGCAATCGTAAAAAGCAAGCATTACGCTGTGAGTACTTGATTTTTCTCTTAAATTCTTTGCAATATTTACTAAAGATAAGAATAATAAATCTTCAAAAGCAGGAACATAGGCATCTACTGAAAATACTTTTTTCTTTTTTGCACGATTAAACATATCTTCAATAATTGTTTCTTCAAAGCCGGTATTCATTTCTATAAATTTATGAATATCTACGGTTCCTACTTCTGAGTCTTTTGGATGTAAGTCTATAGAGTGTCCGCAATCTTGGTAATCGTATCCTAAATCAGTTATTATTTTTTTTGTTCTTTCGTAGTCTTTTGCGGGTACAATTATATCTATATCGCTCATTGTTCTTGGAAATTCAGGGCGTAAATATCGCATTACTCCGCCTTTTATGATAAGAATCGGTATATTTTCTTTGTTTAATGCTTTTCCGACTTTTGTAAAATGCGAAATAATTTCTAAATTTGCAAATCTAAAAAACTTTAATAATCCGTTTAATCTTAGTAATTCATAATTCGTAAACTTCAACTGTGGATGAAGTTTCATAAAATATGCAAGCATTAATGATTTATTGCTTCCTGTAGCTTCTATATCCCATTTCTTTAAAAATTCATCTAAATCTTTTTGAGTAGGATTTTTTGAAAAAGTAAGTTCTAAAAGCATTTTGTCTTTTTCTGATAAAAATTCGTTTGAAAAAGTATCCGTTAATCTTTTGATTACCGAATTTACGCTCAAATCATCGGAAGTGCTTACTATATCTAAAATTTTATTTTCAAGTTTAATTGCCATAATTTATCCAAAAATTACTTCTTTGTATATATTATATCAAAAATATATAATTTTTAAAGCTTTTTTAACTATTTAAATATTATCTTGCCATGACTAAAATTTTCTTGTTATCTATGCTTATAGAAGAAGATTTAGGATGTTGAGTCTAAAAGAAAAATTTTTAGCAGAAATTGAAGATACAGAAAATAACATTAAATACTTTGATGTCCAATTATCATTTCTCAATTCATTAAAGAAAAATACCCCAGAGGTGGAATTAGCATTCAATGGTGAATCTTTTGAAGATTTATTTAAAGTAAATAGAGAAACAAAAACCAAATATATTTTGCATTTGAATGATTTAAAACGTGAACTTGCGACATGATAACTTAAATAAAAGAAGCATTAGAAGATGATTTAAGCCAACTTCATTGTTTTGATTTTAATTATTATAGTACATAGCAATCTGTTAATTAATGTTCTTTATTTTTCAATAGGGGTTAAAAAATCCATTCTTGTAATGTATGTATTTTTATTTTTATCAATAACTTTAAAGTAAACACCCTGTCTGTATTTTTTAGAGCCCTGACACAATATAACAACATCTTCATCTTTTATATCATCGTGCATTACAGTTCCAAATAAAATTCTGCTTGGATTCTGAAGTTCTTTAACTCTGCATTCATATAAATCATCTTCAATCCAGTTGAAATACAGTCTTAAATTTTCTGTTTTTACATCGTTCTTTGTATCATTACAACAATCTGCCATCATTGTCTTAGTCCTTTCTTATTATTTCACCGAAGTAAAATTGAGATTTTTATCTTGAGAAATAAAATTGATTGCATCTGTTTGAGAATAATTTCCACCTCTGTAATGTACGAGTATTGCACCGACAGGATGGAGTAAAATAAATTCTTGCGGTTTTTCAGGAAATCCCTGAACTAAAAACTGTGGGAATTTATCTTTTAAATATTGAATTATTGAATTCTCAATATCCCTAAACTTGCTGATTTATTAGAAGAAATGATCCAAGATGCAATTGCTGTTATTGAAATCCCTGCAAGACCGTATTTAAAAATTACCGATAAAGATCAACAAGAAATTATTGATTTAATTGTAAAATATATTGAAAAATAAAGAATTTATAAGCACAACATGCTTTACGTTTACAGAGATTATTTTTATGTTAAAATTGTTTTGTATAGTAGTTTTAGCATGGTATATTCTTTTCGTGCTAATGAATATAAAAAAGGTTTTTTTGTGCAAACTTTTTTATACAAAAAAGAAATTGATGACATTAATTCGTCGGGGTATCTAAAAAAAGATACTTCAATTACTGATGCATTAATTGAAAACTTCTACCAAGAAATAATGGGAAAAGAAGAAAAAGTTTTAATGGATTTATTATTATCCTCTAATCCTGCTCAAGATAAATTAGAGAAACTTTTGCGAGATTGGGATATTGAAGCAAAACAAGGTGCTAAGAACTTATTATTAGCCAATTTGTTAAAGATTCATCCTGAATTAAAAGCAACCAATTATGAAGAACCTCGATTAAAAGGTCTTTTGCAGCATCAAAGATTTTCAAATCTTAAAATTCTAGCTCATTATACAAAAATTGGTAGAGAATTAAATAATCATGGAATTATTCCTATGATTTTTAAGGGCGGGCTGATGAGGTTTTTAAATCAGGAATTTCCAAGATATATGGGTGATATAGATATAATGGTTCCTGATAAAGAGTGGGTTAAATCAGCAAAAATTGCGAAATCACTTGGTTATTGGTTTAAAAGATTAGATGTTCATTCTTTTGACATATTAGAGAATAATGATTCTAAATATGGAATTTTAGATATTCATAAATTTATTCACATAGGTTCTAAAAATGAAAAGAAATGGATAAAAGGATTATTTAAAAGAGCGACTGAACGAGAAGTGTATGGCGTTCAGACACTAGTACCTTGTTTTGAAGACTTGATGTTTATAACTTTAGTTAATCTTTCCAATAATTTGAGAGAGCATAAAACACAGGCAAATTTATTGTATGCAATTTTTGACTGTAAATATTTACTTGAAAATAAGCCTGATTTTAACTGGAATATTGTAATAGAGAATACGAAATTAACTAATGCTGAAGTTCAAATAAATCTAGCAATGAAGTTTATAAATAAAATATCAGAAAATATTATACCTAGTGAACTACAATGCAATTATTTGTTTGAAAAAGAAACAAATGACTATTCAAGAATGATAATGTTTAAACATTTTTATTTTGTAGAATTACAAAATAAAAGTCGAGCTTTAAAGATACAAGATGTTTTCAATAATAAAATCTCATGGAGTGAATATTTAAAATTGAAAATAAAGTATAAGAGTCTTAAATTTTTGAATAAACATCCTAGATTAATTGAAATATTTATAAAAGACTTGAACAGAATTTATCACAATTAAAGGAAGAATTATGCAATTTAAAGATTTAACAAAAGATGAAATAAATCAAATATATTCAAATATTGATAAATATTTAGAGGCAAAAGAAATAAAATGGACTAAATATATTGATTTGGGGTGTAAAATTGTAAAATTAATATCATACAGTGATGAGTTTTTACCTCTTGTTGAAAAACAATTAACATATGTCTTAAAAGATAAATCCGATCATTTTGACGATACCTTAGTTATTTGGAACGAAAAAGATCCCTTAAAAGTTATAAAGGACATCTTTACAAAATTCTCAAAAATGGAAATGCGTTTAAGATTAGAAAAAGCTTTTAGAAAAGCACATGGATTTGAAATAAATAACGAAAAAGAATTATATAATACACAAATCTTCGAGAAAAGCTTTTCTAAAACAAAGCCTGCAATAGATTTTCAAACATCAAGAGGTTTTATAATAGGAAACAACAAAGAAAATCATACGTATTATTATGGTGTAAATAACCTTGAACCGGAAGAATTTATCAAAGAAGGGCATATTTTCGTTCAAATTTTCAATAATATTTTAAAAACTGAAACATCTAACCTTGTGCATGGTGCAGTAATAGGATACAACGGAAATGGCATTTGCTTTTGTGCAAGGGGGCAAAGAGGGAAGTCAACATTATCAGTCCTTTCTATGATGAAGGGGTTTGAATATGTATCAGATGATTATCTAATATTGCATAAAGATAGCAAAGGACAACTCTTGTCTAGTCCAATTTATAGCATAATTACATTATCCCCAGAAATGTACAACAGATTATATAACTATATGAATAACTCTAGATTTATTTCAAATAATGCTAGGAAAGATAAATATGTGTTTAACATTTCAAATTATCACAACACTTTTAAGAAAAATTATCCAATTAAACTTTGTATTTTCCCCGAAATTGTTACTGATAAAGACCCGAGTATCAGACCTTGTACAATAGAGGAAAAAGGCAGAGCAATTGTTCAGATTATACAATCCACATTGATGCAGACAGCAGATTTATCAGAAAATTGGACAGTTAAGAAATTGATGAATATGGTTAAAGATTTGCCATTCTATAAATTGAATTTATGTTGGGATATTGACAGAAATACTGAATTTTTGAGAGAATTTATGAACAATTTCAACACTCTTGAAAATACGATTATTGAAACTCCGAAAATTGCAATTGATATCACTTTTGATTTGGCAAATATTTTAAATACTGAAATTGGGATTATATATTCAATGAATAAATTTGCAACAAATATTTATGAAAATTTATTAAGAGGTGTATCAAATAACAAAATAAAAATTGAATTAGAAAAATATTTAACATACAATAAAAATATTCTGTTTGAATTTGAAAGTTTAGTAGTAGCATTAAAAGAAAAAGAGATATTAACTCAAGTGAATTTAAACGAGTCTTTAAATGTTGAAATAAATGAAGAATTTGCAAAAGAAGATAAGTTTAAATTGTCGTTTATAGAGCACGCTGAAGAAAAATATATAGAATTAATAAAAGGAGAATAATATGAATTATGCGTTAAATGAAGAGAAAATGTTTGCAGATGTAACCGATGGTGTTGCAATTATTATCAATTCAGAAACTGGTATTTATTATGGCTTAAACGCTTTAGGTACAGTTGTATATGAAAATTTAGTTAATGGTGCAAGCACAGAAGAAATTTTATCAGCATTAAAATCTATTGCTGGAGCACCAGCAGATATTGAAGCAAAATTAGATAGTTTTATTAAAACAATGTTAAATAATGAATTAATCATCGAAGCAGAAATCTCTTCAGCTAGTGTAAATATTGATGAAAACATCGCAAAGGAAGATGCTTTTGAATTAAAATGCGAAGAATATAACGATGCTCAAGAGTTATTATTAGCAGATCCAATCCACGAAGTAAAAGAAGAAAGTGGTTGGACCCCTGAAAAAGATTCAATTGGCTATACAAAAGAAGAAACAGCTGAGCGTGAAAAGAAAATAGAAGAAGATAAATAATTTTTATGCCTAAAGTATCTATAATAATACCTGTATACAATACAGAAAAATATTTAAGAAAATGTCTTGATAGCGTTTGTAATCAAACGCTATCTGATATTGAGATTCTTTGTATAAATGACTGCTCTACTGATAATTCTTTGCAGATTTTACAAGAATATGCTTCAATAGATAATAGAATCAGAATAATTGATTTTGAAGAAAACAAAGGTGCAGCTGTTGCGCGAAATACAGGAATTAATGAAGTGCAAGGAGAATATATTGGCTTTGTAGATAGTGACGATTATGTAGATTCAGATTTTTTTGAAAAATTATACTTTAAAGCAAAAGATTTAAATTCAAATATTGTAAAGGGAAATCTTATATTAGAAAACAGCTCTGAGCAAGATTTACCTAACCCTTATCCTAATTTATTACTTACGAAACAAAATAAATTTTTATTCAATCATGTTCCAACTGCAATTTATTTGAAAACATATTTGAATGAATATGGAATTCGTTATCCCGAAAACATTTCTTGCTTGGAAGATACGGTATTTGAAGCAAAGGTCTCTTGCTATACTCCTAAAATAGATGTTTGTCCGGAAATTTCATATCACTATGTTTATAATAGTAATTCTTTAAACAATTCATCTAAATTTTCAGATAAAAAAATTAAAGACACCTTAAAAGCTTTCGAACAAATTGTTGATTTTTATAATACAGTAAATTTACCTGAAAAATTTTATATAGAATGTTTAAATTTCAGATATAAAGCCTTATATGACATGGCTATTGCAAAATTTAATGATAATCTTAAACAAATTGAATTATTTGAAAAAATATCAGAAGGAATTGAGCAAAAATTCAAGTATAATATAGATATTTCTTTTAAAAAACTTGATTTCTTAAAATTTATTGCTTCAAAAAGAATAATACCAACAGCTCCAAAAAATAAAATTGATAAGCGGATTTTTTACGTATGGTTGGGAAATAAAAAATCTATTTCTGCTGAAATTTGTATAGACAATTGGCGAGAACATCTTCCAGGATATGAAATCATTGAAGTCAACGAAAAATCAAATTATTTTGATTTTGAACAAGAATATAAAAATTGCAAGTGGTTTAAAGAGATATATGACAGAAAAATGTGGGCATTTGTATCTGATTATATAAGATGTATCGTTTTATATAACTATGGAGGGATTTACCTTGACACAGATATTACAATTAAAAAAGATTTTGAACCATTGTTAAAATGTGATGTATTTGTAGGAGAAGAGAGTGTCGGAGTTGTAAATGCAAGTGTCATAGGTTCTGTCAAAGGACACCCAATTTTTGCAGATATGCTAAATTTTTATCAAAATTATATTTATGACACATATCTGGCGACTATTCCTGATATAATGACAAAAATTATAAGCGATAATTTATACGATAATATAACAATTTTACCTAAAGAATATTTTTATCCTTATCCGTATAAAGGGACTTATTCTCCTGAATGTATAAAGGGAAATACTTATACTGTGCATTGGTGGAATGCTTCCTGGACAAGTCCGCAGAATATGTATTTTTTGGAGAAAAAACAGGCATTTGCTAAAATAAGAAAGATGAAATTGACAAATGTGTAAAGTATCAGTAATTATACCAATATATAACGTCGAACAGTACCTTGCGAGATGTCTTGATAGTGTGATTAATCAAACATATAAAAATCTTGAAATTATATGTGTGAATGATTGTTCTCCAGATAATTCTATCAATATATTAGAGGAGTATTCGCAAAAAGATAATCGCATTAAAATTATACAAAGAGAAAAGAACGGCGGACTTTCTGCTGCAAGAAATAGTGGCTTTGATATAGCAGTCGGCGAATATGTTTATTTTCTTGATTCAGACGATTGGATAGATTTGGATTATATCGAAAAAATGGTTGCTATAGCTTCCAAATACGATTCAGATATCGTACTAAATACAAATATTGTATATGAATATAGCGATAAACCTAGTAAAGAGTTTGTATGGTACACTTATCACGAAAAATCTCCAGACGGAGTAGTACTCTCAAGAGAAATGGCTGTAAATTTTACACATTGTATGACTCCATGTCATTTATACAAAAGAGATTTTATCTTAAATCATCATTTTACTTTTCCTGAAGGATACAAACATGAAGACAATTATTATAATCATGTAACCAAGATTTCGACAGATAAAATAATTGCCTTTTATGGT
>JBJFBU010000058.1:0-16911 GCA_051888595.1 Candidatus Gastranaerophilaceae bacterium
ATATTATCAACTTTTATTATCATATGTAAATGGTCTGGCATTATTGCTATTGCTATAATATCAAAATTGTATTTAAAATGAGTGTTTTTTATTGACTCTTTTAATGTTTCAATATTTTCCACTAATATCGGATTTCTATTATGTGTAACAATCGTTATAAAAATATATTGATATTGTTCTAAAAATAATCTTTTATAGTTTGACATGAAACCAATATAGCATATATTTATTTTGGTGGGAATGTACGTTAACTTAAATAAACTTCACTTGAACAATACATTTCCCACCCTACCTGATATATAACGTTACTTTACCAATCAGACAAAAATTTTCCCGCCACTCGGAAGTTTTTATCCTTTTTCTATCCTTGCTAAGAGTCAAACCCTGTCGGAGTTTGAGCCGAAAATTGCACTCATACAAAGAAAAAAGGATAATTCTAAGGATAAATAAAGGATAAAAAGGATAATTTTTCTTAAAAGCAGGGAAGTGGCTAAAATCTAAACAACACCTAAATTGTAGCCAAATTCCCACTTTCAAATTTATCCGCCAAATTATAATTTTTTTGCGTTAATTTTTGCTTCTAAATTTTTATCAGCACAGCTTACTGTCAATGTTTTTTCATTTTCAGTTTTTATTTTCGGTAATGGCAATATAATATAACTTGAATTATAACCTTTGTTAAATTATATTCCTGAAGTCATTTTAACTCTCCTCTAAATAAATTGTTATATATGTCTAAATAAACTTCAATCTTCTACTTAAATTAAAAAATCAAGAAAAGTAACAGGAATGCTGCTTTTATACAGTTTTAATCATTTTATATTGTTCTATAAATGACAAAGGATAAAATATTTAAGTTTATTTCCTAGTGTGTACTTTAGTATAATTCGTTGTAATAAAATATACAAATCTTAATAAATCTTTAAATAATTTTTGTTATTTTTAATTTTATGATTAACTTTAAAGATTTGTAACGAAATTTGATAGAATTATTATAAATTGTATACATTAGCCAAGTAAAAAGTTTAAAATAACCTAATAGCTTTAAAATTTCTTTTTATTTTTCTAAAAATCTTTTATAATTTTATCTTATTTTTAGCCAAGTGCCTAATATACATATTAAAATTTTAGTTCTAGAATATAGTCATGAGAAATTATGAGATTCTCCCTGCAGATGTTAGCTTGGAAAATGAAAATAAAATATTAACAAGACGTGAATTAGAAATATTAATCCTTATAGCAGCTGGCTTTGAAAACCATCAAATAGCTAAGGTATTTTTAGTTACATTGTCTACTGTTAAAAAACAAATCGAACGCATTTATTTCAAATTGAAAGCAAAAAATAGAGCAAATGCGGTATTTATTGTACAATTCCAAGGCTTAATTACCCCTAGAGATTATGCTGCAGTTATGAATTCAAAAAGAATTAGAGAGTTTATTGAATCTACTAAAACATCTAAAAATGATTAATATAAGATGTTATTAAGTTTATATTAAGACACTACTTTATCGTGTTAAACTATAATTAAGGAAACATTTAAAGGAGAAAAATATGATACCTATTTTAGATTCAAAAAGACAATATGCACAAATTGGTGCTGAAGTAGAAAAAGAAGTTGTAGATGTTTTACGTTCTGGTCAATATATTTTGGGAAAACACAATAAAGCTTTAGAACAAGAATTAGCTGAATTTATTGGTGTTAATCACACAGTTACATTAAATTCTGGTACAGATGCTTTGCATTTGGCATTAAGAGCCTTAGATATTGGTCCTGGGGATGAAGTTATTTCTACAGCATTCACTTTTGTTGCTACTTCAGAAGCAATCGGTATTGTAGGTGCAAAACCTGTATTTGTTGATATCGACCCAGATACATTTAATATTGATCCTGCAAAAATTGAAAATGCTATTACTCCAAAAACAAAAGCTATAATTCCAGTACATTTATATGGTCAACCTTGTGATATGGATGTAATTTTAGATATTGCAAAACGTCACAATTTATATGTAATTGAAGATGCTTGCCAAGCAATTGGTGCATTATATAAAGGTAAAATGGTTGGTTCATTCGGTGATATCGGATGTTTCAGTTTCTACCCTACTAAAAATTTAGGTGCAATGGGTGATGGTGGTTTATTAACTACTAATTCTGAAACTCTTAAAAACAGAGTTCTTGCATTGAGAAACCATGGTGGTGCAATTCGTTATCATCACGATGAAATAGGTGTAAACTCAAGATTAGATGAAGTTCAAGCTGCTATTTTGAGAGTTAAATTGAGCCATGTTAATGAATGGAATAAATTAAGACGTGAACACGCAAAAACTTATAATGAATTATTTGCAGGTTGTGCGGATGTTCAAACTCCAAAAGAATTGGATAATACATATTGTGTATACCATCAATATACTGTTAAAATCCCTAATAGAGATAATATCCACAAAATGTTACAAGAACGAGGTGTGGGTGCTATGTTATACTATCCAATTCCATTACACTTACAAAAAGTTCACGAATATTTAGGTATGGGTAAAGGTTCATTACCAATTACTGAAAAGAATACTGAATTAGTAATTTCTTTACCTATGTTCCCTGAAATTACTTTGGAAGAACAAAAAACTGTTGCAAATACTTTAATGCAATGTATTGAAGAATCTAAAGCATTAGCATAAGATTTATATAATAGTTAAGTGGCTAATTGATTTATCAATTAACCACTTTTTTCTTGTGTATATTGAAAAAATTTTACAACTATAGCTAAAAATGTTATAATTATATTTGCCCTTTGATTAAATATAAATTTTGTTTTTGTGAGTAAAATTTAAGAAAGGAAATTTTATGAGCAAAACAACTTCTTATTCTGATGCAAAACCTTATTCTAATGGGAATTTTAGTATTAACGGAAAAACAAAAGCTACTACTAACAAATCTAGTGGTACAGTCTATGGCAATTATTATATGGATGAGTATGAAAAAGCTTTATATGATTATGCCCAAAAAACTTTGTCTGAAGTAGTACCGAATGTTAATGTATTTTCTGCTGATACGATGAAAAACATTCAATCTCAGTTGAATACTTATAAAAATCAGGGGCAAAACGCTATAAATCAAATATATACACCAATGATTAATAATTTAAAAAATGATATTGCTTCTAGATTTGGGAATTTAGATAATTCAATGTTTATGAATAATTTGAATAATATTGAAAAAAACAGAAGTAATTCAATTGCAGAATTAGCAGAAAATTTGATATTAAATCAAAATGATTTGGTGAATAATGAGCTTTCAAATAGATATAATTTTATCAATTTATTAAATAATATTCAAAATCAATCTAATTCAAATGCTTTTAATATGATGTCAACAGCGTTAGGGTTAGGTAATAGTGGTGCAAATTATGCAAATAGCTATCCAAATTATTCCGGAAGTTATACAAATTCTTCAAATAGTTTAAGTAATTCAATTGATTTAAAAACATTAGCTTCTTTAGCTTCAATGATATCATTATTTGTATAGATTTAATAAATTTCAGGTGAGTTAATTTTCTCACCTGAAATTTTACTTTTCTTGCATGTGTATTGTTTTAGGATATAATTTTAGTATGAATATTATTCAAGAATTTGATACAATTACAGCAATTTCAACTCCTTTGGGTACAGGCGGAGTTGGTGTTATTAGAATTTCTGGTGAAAAAAGTTTTGAAATTACAGAAAAAATCTTTACCGGTAAGATTAAACCTAAAATGATTTGTCATGGTTGGATTATAGATGGTGACAAAAAAGTTGATGAAGTTGTAGTTTTACCTTTTAAAAATCCAAACAGTTATACAGGTGAGGATGTCATTGAAATTCAATGTCATGGCGGTATAAATGTTGTTAAAAATATTTTAGAAATTGTATTAAAAAATGGTGCGAGAATGGCGGAAAGAGGAGAATTTACTAAACGTGCATTCTTGAATAAAAAATTAGATTTGTCGCAAGCAGAAGCGGTTGCTGATTTAATTCATTCAAAAACTCAAAATTTTGCAATTCAATCTGCAAAAAATTTATCTGGAGTTTTGGCAAAAAAAGTTTCTGAAATTAAGGGTGATATTTTTGAAACACTATCTAGAATTGTTGCTGGGATTGATTTTCCAGAAGATGTTGCAGAGCCAAGTTATGAAAGTTTGATTAGTGATTTTGAACAAGAAATTGCAAAAATTGATAAAATTTTGGTTAATGCACAATCAAGTAATATAATGCGTCAAGGTATTAAAATTGCAATTGTTGGAAAGCCTAATGTTGGTAAATCTTCATTATTTAATACACTTTTAAGTCTTGATAGAGCTATAGTTACTGATATTGCAGGTACTACTCGTGATGTTTTGACAGAAACATTGGATTTGGGTATTCCAGTTACATTAATTGATACTGCTGGAATTCGAGAAGATGAAACTGTTGATAAAGTTGAAGAAATAGGAATTGAATATTCTAAACAAGCTGCAAAAGAAGCTGATTTAATTATATTTATGTATGATTTGACAAGTGGACTTAATAATGCAGATAAAATAATTTTAGATTTTATAAAAGATAAAAAACATATTATAATTGCAAATAAATGTGATGTGAGCAAAGACAGACCTAAAGATGCAATTTGTATCTCTGCAAAAACAGAAGCAGGAATTAATGAATTAAAACAAAAGATTAAAGAAATTATTTTGGAATTTTCTCCAGAGGATACGGAATTTGTTACAAATAAGCGTCAACAAGATTGTTTAGAAAAGGCTAAAGAAAGTTTAATGCAGGCATATTTAGCATCCAAAGTTAATGAGTTGCAAGATTTAATTTCTATAGATGTAAAACAGGCACTTTTATGCTTGGATGAAATTACTGGAGAAGTAATCACAGACGATATTTTGAATAATATATTCGATAATTTTTGCATTGGCAAATAATTGTGTTACAATGTTTGTATGTTTACGGGAATAATTGAAGAAATCGGTACTGTAATAGATTTAAAAAAGACTTCTAGTGGAGCTGAAATAATAATTGAGTGCTCAAAAGTTTTAGAAGATACAAAAATTGGTGATTCGATTGCAATAAGTGGTGTTTGTCAAACTGTTGTGCAAATGTCTGATAAAAGCTTTAAGGCTGATGTTTCAAATGAAACACTGAAAGTTACAACTTTTTTGGAATTAAAAAAAGGTGATAAAGTAAATTTGGAACGTGCATTAACATTGAATGAAAGATTAGGCGGACATATTGTTTTAGGACATGTCGATGGTATTGCACAAATTATTTCGTCAAAAAAAGAATCTGATTTTTATACTGTAAAATTTAAAGTTACAGAGGATGAAAATCGTTGTATTGTCAAAAAGGGTTCTATTACAATAAATGGCATAAGCCTTACTGTTGCTGATGTTCAGGATAATATAGTTACGGTTGCAGTTATTCCTCATACTTATGAAAATACAAATTTGAAATTTTTGAAAACAAATCAAAATGTTAATATAGAAACAGATGTTTTTGCAAAATACATTGAAAAATTTTTGTTGAATGAAAAGACTACATCTATGATTTCAGAAGACTTTTTGAAAGAAAATGGGTTTTTATAATGGATAAATTTAAATTTGATACAATTGAAGAAGCAATAGAAGATTTTAAAGCTGGCAAACCAATTATTGTGGCTGATGATGAGGACAGAGAAAATGAAGGCGATTTGTTGTGTTCAGCTGAATTTGTAACACCTGAAGTCATAAATTTTATGGCAAAGGAATGTCGTGGTTTAATATGTTTAGCTATTTCTAATAAAATTGCTGAAAAATTAGAATTGCCTCAAATGGTTGAAAAAAATACAGAAAAAATGCGTACAGCTTTTACTTTAAGCGTTGATGGAGCTGAAAGGTTTGGCGTTACAACTGGAATTTCTGCTTATGATAGAGCTAAAACTATTGAAATTGTAATATCTAATGATGTAAAACCTCATGATTTACGTCGTCCAGGACACGTTTTCCCTTGTGTTTCTAAAAAGGGTGGGGTCTTAACAAGAATTGGTCATACTGAAGCTTGTGTTGATATGGCAATTCTTGCAGGACATAAACCTGCAGGTGCTATGTGTGAAATCATGAACGAAGATGGCACAATGGCAAGACGTGATGATTTAAGAAAATTTGCTGATAAACACGGTTTTAAATTTATTTCTGTTTCAGAGCTTGTTGCTTATAGATTGAAATCTGAAAAACTTGTTGTGAGAGAAGCAGAAGCATTTTTGCCAACTCAATTTGGAGATTTTAAAATATATGGTTATGTTAATAAAGTAAACGGACATGAACATGTTGCTTTAGTAAAAGATGACGGCAGTGATAAAATTCCATTGATTAGAGTTCATTCAGAATGCTTGACTGGCGATGTTTTTCACAGCTTAAAATGTGATTGTAATTCTCAACTCCATGGTGCTTTGAAAATGATTGAAGAATATGGAAAAGGTGCATTGGTTTATATGCACGACCATGAAGGTAGAGGCATTGGTTTAGTTAATAAGATAAAAGCATATTCTCTTCAAGAACAAGGACAAGATACAATCGAAGCAAATATTTCTTTGGGTTTTAAAGAAGATTTAAGAGATTATGGTGTTGGGGCTCAAATTATTAGAGATATTGGTTTTACAACCTTTAATTTGATAACTAATAATCCTAAAAAAATAATTGGTTTGGAAGGTTATGGATTAAAAATACACGATATAGTCCATTTAAAATCTGAAATTACGGAATATAATAAAAGATATTTAGATACAAAAAAGAATAAAATGCATCATACACTATAAAGGAATTTTTATGGAAAACGCAAATTACGAAACAAAAGTGCTAAATTCAGACTTATATAAAATCTTTACAGGGGTTTATAATAATTTTCGTTCAATCGCTAAAACTGGTTATATGTTTGAACTTGAACCTTTAGAATATCAAGATTTTATTGATGCAATTGATAAAGATTATATCAAATGTATTGTTTTATTAGAAAATCATATTCCAACTGCGTTTTTAGTATATACACTTGCAGTATCAGAATCAATTGAATTAAACGTTATACATTGTTTAGGTAGTGAAGATTTAGTAAATAAAAGAAAATTGTTAATTGAAAGATTTTTGCTTGAAACAGAAAAAGAACGTGAAGATAAAGTAGTTTGCTATCCACTGTTAGGTAATCAATCTTCATTCACAAGTGATATCGCTCATTATGGATTTAAGTTTGTTGGTTTAGTTGTTCTTAGATTTATGATGGATAATAAAAATTCAGAAGAAATTTTAAATAGTGTTTCTAATGAACCGCAAGATGAAAATTACAAAATTACAACTTGGGAAGATATGTATTTTGATCAGGCTGTAAATGTTATCCATGAAGGTTTTAAAACAGCTTCAGATGCTTTATTTGATACACGTTACCTCTCTTTGGAAGGTACAAATGATATTTTAGATAAAATTGTAAACGGAGTTTATGGCGAATTTTTGCCAGATTCAACAAGTGTTCTTTTATATAATGGCAGACCTTGTGGTTTTTGCTTTACAAATATTACAGGTGGCAGAATTGCTAATATTCCGTTAGTTTCAATAGAAAAGAAACATCAAGGAAAGGGTTTAGCAAAACATTTGGTTAAGAAGTCTGTTGAATCTATATTAAACAAAGTGCGTTCTGGTGAAAGAGATTTTACAGAAGTGAACGTTTCAGCTGAAACAAATAATATTCCTGCGTTAAAAATGTATCGCCATATTGGTTTTAAAGAAGATTACAGTTACCCTCAATCTTACTTACCAATCTCTAATGTTTCAAAACATTAAATATATGGCATAATAATTAAATATGGATAACGTAAATTGGCTAAAACTTAAATTATTAAATCAAAGGTTAGCAACTATTAAGGCTACAAATGCTGTTGATATGTCTGCCAAGAGTGATAATGCCAAAAATTTGGTTCAACAAACGCAAAATAATATTATTACCAATTTGCAACGTAATCTTATTGATCCTCAACAACTCAGGATGAATAATCTTGCTAGTATTGATAGAGCAATTTACGTTAAAGAGCTTTTAAATTTGCCAAAAAATATGGTGGAATTTCTTATTCAGGTGCAAGAAAATAAAAATTTGAATAATGCTGGAAAGAATCAACATATTCTAAATCCTGATGCTCAACAAAATAAGCAAGATTTAGCTATGCTAAGGCAACAAAATCTGTTGCAAAATAGACAAGATTTATTACAAAATAAAATTAATCAAGAAAATTTTAGAAATCAGCAAACTCAGGCTCAATCACAAACAAGTTTTATGAATAAAACTCAAAATCAATATAATAGAAATATGATTTTGAATACGCATAATCAGCTTCATAACGAAGCAAAAGCTAATTTACGTCGCCAAATATTAAATCAACAAATTCAGCAAGATTCAGAAGTTGTTGAACAAATGCAGACAAATACTTCTAAAGCACAAGCGATGTCATCTGAAGAGTTGGCTAAATATAAACAACAATTAGCTTCTCAGTTAAAATCTAATGTAAATATTGCTCAAGTATCTGCTTTTTTGCAAAACAATAGTAAAATCGCAATGAATAAAATGTTGGGTATGTTGGCAATGGTTTCTGCACAAGGTTTAGGGGATGTTTCTCCACTGCAAGATACTATGAAAATAATAAATGCGAGTGTTTCTGCTAATTCAAAAAATGATGCAACACAAACGTTAAAAAATCTCATTTTATTGTATCTTCCTTGGCTTCCGCTTCAAGAAGGTGTTGGCTTTGATTTAGAAATTGAACAAAAAGAAGAAAAAGCAGAGTTAGATACATTTATAAAAGTTTTTATAACAACTGTTAATTATGGTAATTTGAATGCAACAATTAGCCTTGTTACATCCAATTCTGTCGATATTTCTATTATTTGTTCTAAAAAATTTCCTAAAAAAGAACTTTTAAAAAGACTTTCAAAAGAGAGTACACAGCATTCTATGAATGCAGAAATAGATTTTCAAGAACAGAAAGAACAAGAGTCTATACAAAATGAAAATCCAAAAGCTAAAGTAAATTTATCAAACGTAAATCAGGTTAATCCTTACTTGTTGTTAATGACACATGCCCTAATTCGTCATGCAATAGAAATTGATGCAACTATTACTATTGGTACACAGCCAATAGATGATTAAACAGCTGTTTCTATTGTGTAAACTTCAAAAATTTCATTATCAATGCTATAAGTACCGATACCTTTAATTTTTGATTTTTTAACTTTTTTACATTGATATCTTGATTTGAATGTACCCAAAGCAATAATTCTATTGGCTTTTGAGCATTGTAATAGTTTTTTTAATTTTGGTAAATATTTTGATTTTGGTGTTAATTCATCTGCTAATTCAACGGCAGAAACAATTTTAAACTTAATATCTTTTTGTGCCATATCTTGTTTAACTTTATTACCAAAATCCTGAATTTTTTCAAATACATCATCACAAATATCAAAGTTGTCAAAAAAGGCAATCATATCAGAACCAGAACGGCTTACATTAACATTGAAAAGTTGTTTTATGTAATTTGCAAGCATAACTTTATATTGTTCACAAGTTTCCGGAATATTTATTCTTTTTGATTCTGGGATAAAATTTTGAAATGCTTGTTCCATTTTAACATTGAACAAAATTACGAATTTTTTTGAAAGAACTGCTTTTTTTCTATAATTTTGATCTAATTCAACATTAAAATTTTCCTCATATATTTTATCAGATTTTAGTTGAAATTTATCACAAAGCTTATCTAATTTTGTAAGAACTTTTTGTCCTAAATTTAAAGCGAGTGCAAAAAACAAAATTTCTACAGATGTGATAATTAGTGTAAAATCAATATTAGTACCTTTAAAATTTGGCTTGTATATCAAACACTGAATTTCATAAATTAAATTAAAAACATTTTGAATTATAGATGGAAGTTTTATGCTCAATATGTTCAAAATAAAATCGGCAATTAAAAGTGCGACAAGTATGAATAAAAGTAATTGAGCTGTTTTTATTGCATTATATAAAACTTCTATACAAAATTTAAAAGTTTTATGCATTAACATTTCCTTTTCCTTTTTCTTTTTGGCGTTTTCTAAACCAATAATAAATTGCTCTAGCAACACGGTTAGAACTGTGACGAACTAAGCCTTCTCTGCTTTCTTCAATTAATTTCTTTTCTACAATATCAATTTTTATATTATTTTTATCAAGAATTACTGGCATTTGACCGCATTGTTCATATTTATCAGCCATATTTTTAGGTAAAACATTATTAACTAAAACTGCATCTAAAAGTTTATCACTTTCTGCGTGTTTGTACAAAGCGTTTATATGGTCTGAAACGGTATAGTTATCAGATTCTCCAGGTTGAGTCATAATGTTACATACATAAATCTTCATTGCATTTGATTTTACAACTTCTTCTGAAATCTCTTTAATTAATAAGTTTGGAATAACACTTGTATATAGACTTCCGGGGCCTAAAATGATTAAATCAGCATCTTTAATTGCTTCAATAACATCTTCTAGTGCCTTACAGTTTTCTGGTTCAGTATATAATCTTTTAATTTTTTTATGTACTTCAGGAATAGAAGATTCACCATGTACAACAGAGCCATCTTCAAATTCTGCAACAAGTTTCATATTGTCTAATGTTGATGGCAAAACTCTTCCTCTGATTGACAAGACATTTGAAGATTCTTTTACTGCTCTTACCATATCACCTGTAATTGAGCAAAGTGCAGACAAGAATAGATTACCAAAACTATGTCCTTTTAACCCTTCACCAGTATTAAAACGGTATTGAAATAATTTTGTAATTAAATCTTCATTGTCAGCCAAAGCTGCAATACAGTTTCTAATATCACCAGGAGGTAATACCCCCATTTCTTCTCTTAATCTACCAGAACTACCACCATCATCACCAACAGTTACAACAGCAGTAATGTTATTTGTAATTTTTTTAATACCTTTTAATAACATTGATAAACCAGTACCACCACCGATTGCAACGATTTTAGGGCCTCTGTTTAATTTTCTTCTTCTATATAATGTTTCTAAAAGAGTTTCTTTTTCTTTTCCATTGTGAATATCCAACATTGAAAGGTTGGTCTTTTGCCAACCTTTAAAGAATAAAAATACACCACCAAGTGTCATAACTACAGCCAAAATGTCTGTTGGTACTGTTTGTGCTATTTTTCTAATAAATTCCATTATAAAATATACTGGACGTAAGTTAAAGAAAATCATTAAACCTATTGTTATGAAAAGTGAGCCTAAGAAAATTAATGCAAACCATCTTTTTACTTCTAATCCAGGTAGTAACCAACCTGCTTCTTTCATTTTGTCCTTAAATGTATCTTTAATCTTATTCATAATTTTCTTCCATGTATTTCTAAATTGTAATATTGTAAACTATTCTGCCCATCCTGAATTTTTTACTTTTATATAATTTACAGGTTCAGGTGTAATTAAATTTTTTGCATTTTTAATAATATCAACAGAATTTTCGTATTTGTTAGTGAAGTGAATAGAATCAGCTTCTATGATTGTTTTTCCTCCAATATTGTTATCGATTTCACTTGAAGAAAGTAATCTTTTTAATCTGTTAATATTAAAGTCGAAATTTGAATTTTCGTTTGCATCAAAATCAATGCTTCCATCAGCATTATAAATCTTGTTTAAGAACACTTCTTGGGCAACAGTAATTCCAACGTGTTCTCCAACTTTTTTTGTAACATCTCCAGTTGCACCATAGTAAACTAACCAAGAAGAACATTTTTTAATAGCTTTAGCTATGTTGCAAGCAAAAGAAAAGTCTGTTGCAGCTTGTTTGTACATAGCACCATGAGGTCTAACATGTTCGATCTCAAGTCCAAAAGTTTTTGCAAAAGATTGAATTGCTCCAACTTGATATATAACCAAAGCTTCAATTTCTTCTTCAGAAAGTTGCATTTCTCGATATCCAAAACCTTGAATATCATCAAAACCGATGTGAGCACCAACAACAATATTTTTTTCTTTCGCTTGTAAAAGTGCGTTTTTAATAACCATAGGATCACCGGCATGAAATCCACACGAGATATTTACAGAGCTTACATAGTCTAAAATTTCAGCTTCTGCGTTATTTTTATAGATACCAAAACTTTGTGCTAAATCACAATTGAAATCGATATTTTTTATTTGTTTTCTTTCTAATAATTCTTGCATATTATTCCTTTATCTTAGTAAATATTATACATAATAAAGAAATATAATCTACACCTTTATAATAATTTAATATAATTTAAAAAGATTAGAAAAACCCCGTAATAAATACGGGGTGAAAACCTGCATTTTTTCATATCGCAATAAATGCGATATTTTTTATATTACTTATTCTTGGATAAGTACATAAGAACCAGCTTTAACTTCTTTTGCCAGTTGTTTTATTACTTCGTTATCCATTCTTACGCAACCATGTGATGCATAAGTACCGATGCTTGCAGGATTGTTGTTTCCATGGATAAATTCTCCATTTGAGCCTAAGTCTTTACCCGTTTTTGGATCAATTGTTGTTAATATTAAAATATTTGGACCAAAAGCTTTTGGGCTTTTACGTCTTTTTGTGCCAGCTGGAGCTTTATCGTAAGGATATGTTTCAATATGAGAAACTTTTCTTATGCCTGTGCTTGTTGGTGAAGTCTTTTTGCCAGATGCTACTGAATAAACTTCGAAAGCTTTTCCTTCTTCATCATATCTGTACAATCTATTTTCGCTTAAATCAACAACTATAGATGCATTTTTCTTTTGTCCTGCAATTTCTAGTTCTGCAGATGGTGCATTAGCTAAAACTGTTGCATCGTGTTTATCTAAAACTTTAGAAGTATTGCTAGTTTTTTGTACTGACAAACCTTCTATTTCAGATAAAGTGTTTGTAGAAGATGTTGGAGCAGAAAAAATACTGATTGTTTCTTCCTTTGGGCTATTTGCCATGTTAATTTTTTGAGATGAAGTTGTGTTAAACGAAATTTCGTTAATTTTTACCATAAAAAGCTCCTTTCGAATTTATTCTATAATTGTAGCACAAATTCTAAATAGTGTAATACAAAAAATTTTTTGCTATAATTTTTCTTAAAGAAATGAGGAAATTATGAAAAATATTTTAGTTATAAATTTTGGCGGAATTGGTGATGAAATTTTGTTTTTACCGACATTAATTTCATTAAAAAAAGCATATCCTGATTCGAAAATAACTCTTTGTTTAGAGCCAAGAAGTAAGGGTATTAAGGATTTGACTGATAAAATTGATGACTTAATTTTAATCAATCCAAAAGGTCAAAATAAATATACTGAAATGCTAAAATTACTGTTTAAAGCTCGTTTTGGTAAATTTGATATTGTGATTTCTGCAGGTGGAAACAAGCTTATCAGTATTTTATTGTTTTTAACAGGAATAAAAGAACGTTATGGCTTTGATACAGGCAAATTAAGCCAAAAATTACTTACAAAAGCAATTCCGTTAAATAAAAAACAATATGCTTCAAATATGTATCACGATTTAATTACACCACTAACTGATATAAGAACTGAAATTCCAGAGATTACATTGGAAAAAGAAGAAAAAATACCAAATTCTGTGCTTATTCACCCTGGGGTAAGTAAATTGAGTGTTCAAAAAAATATGATTAAAACAATTACACCAGAAATTTGGGCAGATGTTATAAAAATTTTATTGGAAAATGGCAAACACGTTACTTTGACTGGTGGACCTGATGATAAAGATGTTGTAGACAAAATTTTATCTATTATTGAGCCGTTGAATAATCCGAATTTTGAAAATTACTATGGAAAAACAAAAAATTTAATGGATTTGGCAAAATTAATTACAAAATATGAAAAATTTGTATGTTCTGATTCAGCACCGTTACATATTGGTGTAGGTACAAAAACTAGAACTTATGCTATTTTTGGTTCTACAGATGATAAAAAACTTATTCCACAAGCAGATTTTGTTACTGCCCTAAAAACGAATGATGATTGCCCCATAAAACCTTGTTTATGGGAACATAGACAAACAACTTGTGAAAAATTGTCATGCCTAAAATTTGATGCACAAGATATAGCTAATGAAATCCTTAAGTAATTTTGTAACATTTCTTAATGAGCAAATTATAGACTATATCCGAAAATATCCGATTTTTGTTTAACAAATAATAGCAAATAGAAAAACTAGAATTTTTATGTTATGCTATTGTTTGCGAACTAGTCGTTCGTATAGAGTACACAAAAAAGAAGGAATTAAAGATTATGTCATTACCATCAGTTGCATACTTGTCAATGGAAATTGCATTAGACCAATCTTTAAGCACATATTCAGGTGGTTTAGGATTCTTAGCTGGTTCTCACATGTTATCAGCAGGATACTTACAAATGCCAATGGTAGGTGTAACAATGCTTTGGTCTTATGGTTATTATGACCAACGAATTGACCACAATGGACAAGTAGAAGTAGCTTACATTAGAAAATACTATGATTACCTAACTGATTTAGGTGTTCAAGTAGAAGTTGACACATTTGGTGAAAAAGTAAAAGTAAAAGCATATAGAGTTGAACCTGAATTATTTGGTTCTTGCCCTGTATACTTATTAACAACAGATATTGACGGAAACAGTGATTGGGCTAGAAGCATTTCTCATAAATTATATGATGGAAATGAAAAAATCAGAATTGCTCAAGAAACAGTTTTAGGTGTTGGTGGTATCAAAATTTTACAAGCAATGAGATATAAATTTGATGTTATCCACATGAACGAAGGTCATGCATTACCAGCAGCATTTGAATTATTAAGACAATTCAAGGGTGATTTGGAAGAAGTTAAGAAAAGAACAGTATTTACAACTCACACTCCAGTTGCAGCAGGTAACGAAGTTCACTGGGTAGATACATTGATGGAAGGTGGCTTCTTTGCAGGAGCTTCTAGAGAAAAGGCGATTGAATTAGGTGGAGAAAACTTCTCATTAACAGTAGCAGCTTTAAGAATGAGCCGTATTGCTAATGCAGTGTCACAATTACACGGTCTTGTTTCAAACAAAATGTGGGATTGGGTTGAAGGCAGATGCCCTATCAGAGCGGTTACAAATGCTGTAAACCTACATTATTGGCAAGATAAGAGAATGGGCGGTCAAAAATCATTTGAGGAATTACTTGCTGCAAAACGTGAAATGAAACAAGAATTGTTCAAATATATTGCTAACAAAGCAGGTAAAAGATTTGATCCAGATGTATTAACAATCACTTGGGCAAGAAGATTTGCTGATTACAAACGTGCTTGGTTAATCTTGATGGACAAAGAACGTATTACTAAATTGTTAGATAATAACAAAGTACAAATTATCTTTGCTGGTAAATTCCACCCAGATGATGTTATGGGTAAAGAAATGTTCAATAAATTGTTGAACAGATCTCACTCAATGAAAAATATGGTTGTATTACCAGGATATGAATTACAATTAAGCGGTATGTTAAAACGTGGTTCAGATATTTGGTTAAATACACCTCTAAGACCATTCGAAGCATCAGGTACTTCTGGTATGAGTGCTAACGCTAATGGTGCATTACACTTATCAACTTATGACGGTTGGACAGTTGAAGGTACATTTAACGGTATCAACGGTTACACAATCGAGTACGAAGGATTGGATGATGAAATTCCTTGGGAAGAACGTCATTGGAAAGATCACGAATACATGATGAATGTAATCGAAAAAGAAATTATTCCAACTTATTACCATAACAAAGAAGAATGGGCTCGTTTGATGCGTCAAGCAATCAGAACATCTGAAGCTTACTTCAATTCTGATAGAATGGTAATTGAATATTACAACAGAGTATATCGTTCAATTGCTCATGATACAGAAGGTGCAGGTAAAGATAAGGCTGATATGAATTTAACTCGCCCAACATTCGATGCTTGGACATTTGCTAATATCAAATAATAGTTGATATATATAAAACCAAAAAAACGGGGTTTTAAAAACTCCGTTTTTTTGTAAGTATATAAAATATCATTAAAATTAAATATAAAATTTTCAAGAGGAATAAATGGTTTGTAAAGTTTTAACATCAACTGTAATAGGTTTAAACGCATATAAAATAGAAGTCGAAGTTGATTTATCAAATTCGCTTCCGTCTGTTGCAATTGTAGGTTTGCCGGATACAGCAGTAACCGAAGCTAGAGAAAGAGTTCGCTCTGCAATTAAAAATTCATCTTTTTCGTTTCCACAAAAAAAGGTTGTAATAAACCTTGCTCCTGCTGATATTCGTAAAGAAGGTACAAATTTTGATTTGCCAATTGCGGTTGGAATTTTAATTGAAGAAGGTGTTATAAAAGAAGAACAAACACAAGGTATGGCATTTTTAGGTGAGCTATCGTTAGATGGTACTCTTAGAAATATAAACGGAACACTTTCTCATATTTTAGGCTTGAAGGAAAATGGTATAAAAACTGTTATTGTACCTGAAGGAAATGCTAAAGAAGCTTCTTTAGCAGATGATATAACAATTTTGAGTGCAAAAAATTTGAATGAAGTTGTTAATCACTTTATAGAAACACCTTTGCCTATTGTTAAAACAGATATTGAAGAATATCTTAAAAATGGAATTGAAGAAAACTATTTATATGATTTTAAATATGTAAAAGGTCAACAAAAGGCTAAAAAAGCGTTGGAAATTGCAGCCGCAGGTGGTCATAATATGATTATGGTTGGTTCTCCTGGGTCTGGAAAAACTATGATGGCAAAATGTTTTGCTTCAATTCTTCCACCATTAGAATTATCCGAAGCGTTAGAACTTACTAGAATATATAGTATTTCAGGTCTTTTGGCGAATGATGAACCGTTAATGATTAAAAGAC